>LGTG01000278.1 GCA_001190015.1 Candidatus Burkholderia crenata | reverse complement strand
CCCCCCCCCCCCCCCCCCCCCCCCCCCCCCCCCCCCCCTCCCATCCCTTTCTTGTCCACCGGCCCACGCTTCCTCCCACCGCTCGGTCACCCTCACGCAGTTGCGCTTCACTTCGTTCGCTGTGGTCAACTCACGGGAGGACTTACACCTCCAAGATTGCGCCCATGCTGGGCACACAAGTAAAAAGCCCGGTGCGCCTGCCGGCCACCGGGTTTTCCGAAGGTGAAACGTGCTCAGTGAGGTGCTTAGTGACGGAAGTGACGCGTTCCGGTCAGCACCATTGCAATGTTGTGCTCGTCCGCAGCCGCGATCACTTCGTCATCGCGCATGGAGCCACCCGGCTGGATGGCGCAGGTCGCGCCAGCGTTGACCACGACGTCGAGGCCGTCGCGGAACGGGAAAAACGCGTCCGATGCCACTGCCGATCCGGCCAGCGACAAGCCCGCGTTCTGCGCCTTGATGCTGGCAATTCGCGCCGAATCCACGCGGCTCATCTGGCCTGCGCCTACACCAATCGTCATGCCGCCGCCGCAGAACACAATGGCGTTCGACTTCACGTATTTGGCGACGCGCCACGCGAACAGCAGATCGTCCATTTCCTTCGGCGTAGGATGACGTTTCGTGACCACACGCAACTCGTGCGGCTGGACGTTTCTCGAATCCAGCGATTGGACAAGCAGGCCGCCGCCCACGCGCTTCAGGTCGAATGCGTTGTGGCTGTCGCCGAGATCGAGTTGCAGCAGACGCACGTTTTGCTTCGCAGCGAAAATCTGCTTGGCTGCATCGCTGAACGACGGCGCCATCAGCAACTCCACGAACTGCTTGGCAACAGCTTGCGCCGCAGCTTCATCCACTTCGCGATTGAACGCGATGATGCTGCCAAACGCGGAAGTGGGATCGGTCTGGAGCGCCTTCGAGAACGCTTCGTGCGCATCCGCGCCGATCGCCACGCCGCACGGATTCACGTGCTTGACGATCACGCAGGCTGGCACGTCGAAGGTCTTCACGCATTCCCACGCAGCGTCGGAGTCCGCAATGTTGTTGTACGACAGTTCCTTGCCCTGCAACTGCTCGTAGTTCGCGAGCGCGCCGGGGAGTGTTGTCAGGTCGCGATAGAACGCAGCGCTTTGATGCGGGTTCTCGCCGTAACGCAGATCCTGCACCTTGGTGAACGCGAGGTTGAACGTCGACGGGTAGGTGTTGCGGCTCTTGTGCTGCAGTTCGTCGGTCAGGCTCGTCAGGTAATTCGTGATCGCGCCGTCGTATTGCGCGGTGTGCGCGAACACTTTGGTGGCGAGCTTGAAGTTCGTTGCGTAGCTGACCGTGTTTTTCGCCGCGCGCATTTCCTCGAGGACCGTCGCGTAATCCGACGGATCGACGATCACCGTCACGTCGCGATGATTCTTCGCTGCCGAACGCAACATGGTCGGGCCGCCAACATCGATATTTTCGATCGCGTCTTCCAGCGAGCATTCTTCCTTCGATACCGTTTGCACGAACGGATACAGGTTCACCACCAGCAGGTCGATGGTCGGAATGCCGTGTTGTTCGAGTGCGGCTATGTGCTCCGGAAGATCGCGGCGCGCCAGAATGCCGCCGTGAACCTTCGGGTGCAGCGTTTTCACGCGGCCGTCGAGCATCTCCGGGAAACCGGTGTAGTCGGCGACTTCGGTGACGGGCAGACTGGCATCGGCCAGGAGTTTTGCAGTGCCGCCGGTGGAGAGCAGGCTAACGCCTAGCTCCGACAGCGATTTCGCAAATTCGACAATGCCAGACTTGTCGGAAACGGAAAGGAGAGCTTGCTTGATCATGATGGGAACGGCGAAGGCCGGTAGGAAAGTCGAGGGAATCAGGAAATTCGGGTCGACCGCCGCACTCCGCGACGGTTCGGATTAAATTAACTACTTCAGATGAGGCCGTGTTGTTGCAGCTTCTTGCGCAGCGTATTGCGGTTGATGCCGAGAAACTCCGCCGCGAGCGACTGGTTGCCCTCGGCTTGCTTCAGCACAACCTCCAGCATGGGTTTCTCGACGCACGAAATCACCATCTCGTAGACGTGGTGCGGTTTAGAGCCGTCCAGGTCCTGGAAATAATTATCCAGGCTCTGGCGGACGCATTGTTCTATTTGATTTCTATTCATGGGGCTAGTCGGTCCGTGCGGTTCTGCTCGTCCGCACGACTCTTCCGCTTCGTCGTTGCCGCCGCGGTCGCTGTCTGCGTCGAGTTCTTCGACATAGACGAGACGGTCGGACAACGCCTTTTGAGCGTTGAAGAATTCGTTCACGGCGAGCAATTATTCTCGTGCGGAATCCAGCGTGTTCATCCGATGTCTGAATGTGTTGGTGCCGGAAAGGCCGCGAGTGTACCAGCCGATGTGCTTGTGCGCTATACGAACGCCCGTGAATTTGCCGCTCATTCATCAGTTGCTGGATCTCGTCGATACGCGGCGCGGGCAAATGTTCGCCGGTTGTCAAAAAATGTTCGATTTCGCGAAAGAGCCACGGGCGCCCCTGCGCGGCACGGCCAATCATGATCGCGTCCGCACCGGTTACGGCCAGTACGTGGCGCGTTTTTTCGGGCGTGGCGATGTCGCCGTTGGCCACCACCGGAATGCGCACGGACGCTTTGACGGTGGCAATGGTCTCGTATTCCGCGTCGCCCTTGTAGAGATCGGCGCGCTTGCGGCCGTGCACGGTCAGCATGGAAATGCCCGCGTCTTGCGCAATGCGCGCAATATTCAGCGCTTTTTTGTTCTCGCGATTCCAACCCGTGCGGATCTTCAGCGTGACGGGCACCGCGTCCGGGCCAACGCCGACTGCATTCACCAATGCCTGCACGATCTGCGCGACCAGAGTAGAGTTTCGTTTTGCAGCAATGCTGATCCAGCCGCCACATTGCAGACTTTCTTGGCTGGGCAGCCCATGTTGATGTCGATAATCTGCGCGCCGTTCGCGACGTTGTGACGCGTGGCTTCGGCCAGCATTTTCGGATCAGCGCCTGCGATTTGCACGGAGATGGGCTCCACCTTGCCGATGTGATTCGCGCGACGGAGCGTTTTCTCGCTTTTCCACAATTGCGCATTCGACGCAACCATTTCGGACACCGCGTAACCCGCTCCCATGCGTTTGCACAACTGCCGGAACGGGCGGTCCGTCACCCCGGCCATGGGGGCAACAAACAAGTTGTTGCGCAAAATGCGGGGGCCGATGGCCGGTGTGGAAATGGGCATGAAACTCGCGGCGTCCCAAATGTAGGGACGCAAAAGCGCTTAAGTAACCGCTTATTTTAACGCGAACGTGCCGGGTCAATTAAGTCCAATCGTCGCGCAAGTTGTTAAATCTTCTATGAATATCGCGAACGTCATAGAGGAAAAGCTCAACTATGGGCAGATAAATGCAGTGCGGAGAAAGCATGTTTTACCCGATCGGTACGCGCTGATCGCACGGATTCGCCGAGTCAGCGCCGTTGCCCGAACATCATCTGTCGCGCCAGCACGGTTTTAACCGGGCGGGACGAGTTCCAACGCGCTCAACGCCAACCCGCGCATTGCGGCGAGTGGCGTGAAACCGACGGCGAAAAGACGCGCGAGCTTATCGGTTGTGCCAATCGTCATGCGCCGGTCCAATGCGCGCCGTTGAGCAAAAAAACTCAGTGCGACGGTGGTCGAGCCGTTCGTCGATAAGGCGTCGCAGAGCGCGTGGGCGTCGCGCAAGCCCAGATTGAGCCCCTGTCCTGCAACGGGATGCAGCGTTTGCGCCGCGTTTCCGATAGCGACGGTGCGCCGGTCGACCAGCGCATTCAACGCATTCAGCCCGAGCGGGAACATTGCCCGTCCGGCGATGCGCGTGAAGCGGTCCATGCGCTCGCCGAAGACTGAGCCGAGCTCCGCGAGGAATTTATCGTCGGGGAGTTGCGAGCGGTGCGCCGCTTCTTCAGGATCACAGCACCAGACAAGCGCATAGTCCGCCTGGCGCGCGCCGCCGCATTGCAGCAGTGCGATCGGCCCTTCGGGCGTGAAGCGTTCCCACGCAACGTCGGGCTGCGGCGACGATACGCTCACCGTCCCGACAATAGCTGTCTGGCCATAGTCGCGTGTGTTCTTGACCTCAGTGGAAAGAGCGGAAGAAGCGTCCGCCTCCTTGTACAACCTACCTTCGGCGTTCACCAGAATGCGAGCGCGGATCGTGCGGTCGCCGGTTGCCGAATGAACCGGGAGCGTAACGCCATCGTGGTTGTGCAAGGGTGTGGATGTCGTGGTTTCCGTGAACCAGTGCACGCTGGTTTTGCTGACGGCTTGCGCGAGCGTTGTAACAAGCGAGCCGTAACGCACGACGTAGCCGAGCGCAGGCAAACCGTGTTCATTATGATCGATCAGCGTGCGGCCGAACTGGCCACGTTGTGAAACGTGAATGCGTTTGATCGGGGTGGCATCGGCGGGAAAACCGAGCGATGACTCGAGCATCGCTCGGCTGCCATGCGACACCGCGATGGTACGCGGATTGGCTGACGCCACCCCAGGCTCGCGTGCGTCAATCAACGCCACCGACAAGCGCGACGTTGCGCTCCTTTTCGCCAGCCAGCCCGCGAGCGCGAGCCCGACCGGACCCGGACCGACAATGGCGATATCGAAGTGATAATCGGCAGGCGGTGCGTGGCCGATAGTTTCCGCGGTTTCAATTTGCATCTGGCGTTTGCGCATCGCGCATCAAGGCTTCGATTTCGTCGGCATCTACCGGCACTTCGCGCGTCATCAACTCGCAGCCATCGGCGGGGTGACGATCGCGTCATCCTCGATCCGGATACCAATGTCCGCGTATCGTTCGGGGACGTCTTCTGCGGCGCGGATGTACAAACCCGGCTCGATGGTCAGCGCCATGCCCACTTTCAGCGTGCGCCCTGGTCGTCGAGTTGCGCGTGGGCGTCGCGATAATCGCTTGCATCGTGCACGTCCATCCCGAGCCAATGGCTTGTCCGATGCATGTAGAAACGCTGATAAGCCCGTTCGG
>LGTG01000277.1 GCA_001190015.1 Candidatus Burkholderia crenata | reverse complement strand
CCGAACGGGCTTATCAGCGTTTCTACATGCATCGGACAAACCATTGGCTCGGGATGGACGTGCACGATGCAAGCGATTATCGCGACGCCCACGCGCAACTCGACGACCAGGGCGCACGCTGAAAGTGGGCATGGCGCTGACCATCGAGCCGGGTTTGTACATCCGCGCCGCAGAAGACGTCCCCGAACGATACGCGGACATTGGTATCCGGATCGAGGACGACGCGGTCGTCACCCCGCCGATGGCTGCGAGTTGATGACGCGCGAAGTGCCGGTAGATGCCGACGAAATCGAAGCCTTGATGCGCGATGCGCAAACGCCAGATGCAAATTGAAACCGCGGAAACTATCGGCCACGCACCGCCTGCCGATTATCACTTCGATATCGCCATTGTCGGTGCGGGTCCGGTCGGGCTCGCGCTCGCGGGCTGGCTGGCGAAAAGGAGCGTAACGTCGCGCTTGTCTGTGGCGTTGATTGACGCACGCGAGCCTGGGGCGGCGTCAGCCGATCCGCGTGCCATCGCGGTGTCGCATGGCAGCCGAGCGATGCTCGAGTCATCGCTCGGTTTTCCCGCCGATGCCACCCCGATCAAACGCATTCACGTTTCACAACGTGGCCAGTTCGGCCGCACGCTGATCGATCATAATGAACACGGTTTGCCTGCGCTCGGCTACGTCCTGCGTTACGGCTCGCTTGTTACAACGCTCGCGCAAGCCGTCAGCAAAACCAGCGTGCACTGGTTCACGGAAACCACGGCATTCACACCCTTGCACAACCACGATGGCGTTACGCTCCCGGTTCATTCGGCAACCGGCGACCGCACGATCCGCGCTCGCATTCTGGTGAACGCCGAAGGTGGGTTGTACAAGGAGGCGGACGCTTCTTCCGCTCTTTCCACTGAGGTCAAGAACACACGCGACTATGGCCAGACAGCTATTGTCGGGACGGTGAGCGTATCGTCGCCGCAGCCCGGCGTTGCGTGGGAACGCTTCACGCCCGAAGGGCCGATCGCACTGCTGCCATGCGGCGGCGCGCGCCAGGCGGACTATGCGCTTGTCTGGTGCTGTGATCCTGAAGAAGCGGCGCGCCGCTCGCAACTCCCCGACGATAAATTCCTCGCGGAGCTCGGCTCAGTCTTCGGCGAGCGCATGGGCCGCTTCACGCGGATCGCCGGACGGGCAATGTTCCCGCTCGGGCTGAATGCGTTGAATGCGCTGGTCGACCGGCGCACCGTCGCTATCGGAAACGCGGCGCAAACGCTGCATCCCGTTGCAGGACAGGGGCTCAATCTGGGCTTGCGCGACGCCCACGCGCTCTGCGACGCCTTATCGACGAACGGCTCCACCACCGTCGCACTGAGTTTTTTTGCTCAACGGCGCGCATTGGACCGGCGCATGACGATTGGCACAACCGATACGCTCGCGCGTCTTTTCGCCGTCGGTTTCACGCCACTCGCCGCAATGCGCGGGTTGGCGTTGAGCGCGTTGGAACTCGTCCCGCCGGTTAAAACCGTGCTGACGCGACAGATGATGTTCGGGCAACGGCGCTGACTCGGCGAATCCGTGCGGTCAGCGCGTACCGATCGGGTAAAACATGCCTTCTCCGCACTGCATTTATCTGCCCATAGTTGAGCTTTTCCTCTATGACGTTCGCGATATTCATAGAAGATTTAACAACTTGCGCGACGATTGGACTTAATTGACCCGGCACGTTCGCGTTAAAATAGGCGATTACTTAAGCGCTTTTGCGTCCCTACATTTGGGACGCCGCGAGTTTCATGCCCATTTCTACACCGGCCATCGGCCCCCGCATTTTGCGCAACAACTTGTTTGTTGCCCCCATGGCCGGGGTGACGGAGCGCCCGTTCCGGCAGTTGTGCAAACGCATGGGAGCGGGTTACGCGGTGTCCGAAATGGTTGCGTCGAATGCGCAATTGTGGAAGAGCGAGAAAACGCTCCGACGCGCGAATCACATCGGCGAGGTGGAGCCCATCTCCGTGCAAATCGCAGGCGCTGATCCGAAAATGCTGGCCAAAGCCACGCGTCACAACGTCGCGAACGGCGCGCAGATTATCGACATCAACATGGGCTGCCCAGCCAAGAAAGTCTGCAATGTGGCGGCTGGATCAGCATTGCTGCAAAACGAAACTCTGGTCGCGCAGATCGTGCAGGCATTGGTGAATGCAGTCGGCGTTGGCCCGGACGCGGTGCCCGTCACGCTGAAGATCCGCACGGGTTGGAATCGCGAGAACAAAAAAGCGCTGAATATTGCGCGCATTGCGCAAGACGCGGGCATTTCCATGCTGACCGTGCACGGCCGCACGCGCGCCGATCTCTACAAGGGCGACGCGGAATACGAGACCATTGCCACCGTCAAAGCGTCCGTGCGCATTCCGGTGGTGGCCAACGGCGACATCGCCACGCCCGAAAAAACGCGCCACGTACTGGCCGTAACCGGTGCGGACGCGATCATGATTGGCCGTGCCGCGCAGGGGCGCCCGTGGCTCTTTCGCGAAATCGAACATTTTCTGACAACCGGCGAACATTTGCCCGCGCCGCGTATCGACGAGATCCAGCAACTGATGAATGAGCGGCAAATTCACGGGCGTTCGTACAGCGCACAAGCAAATCGGCTGGTACACTCGCGGCCTTTCCGGCGCCAACACGTTCAGACATCGGATGAACACGCTGGATTCCGCACGAAAACAATTGCTCGCCGTGAACGAATTCTTCAACGCTCAAAAGGCGTTGTCCGACCGTCTCGTCTATGTCGAAAAACTCGACGCAGACAGCGACCGCGGCGGCAACGACAAAGCGGAAGAGTCGTGCGACGAGCAGAACCGCACGGACCGACTAGCCGCATGAATAGACATCAAATAGAACAATGCGTCCGCCAGAGCCTGGATAATTATTTCCAGGACCTGGACGGC
The DNA here is from genome assembly GCA_001190015.1 of Candidatus Burkholderia crenata. Lineage (GTDB taxonomy): Bacteria > Pseudomonadota > Gammaproteobacteria > Burkholderiales > Burkholderiaceae > Caballeronia > Caballeronia crenata. The sequence goes on along the minus strand of LGTG01000277.1, from coordinate 172 downwards.
TCCAAACCGCACCACGTCTACGAGATGGTGATTTCGTGCGTCGAGAAACCCATGCTGGAGGTTGTGCTGAAGCAAGCCGATGGCAACCAGTCGCTCGCGGCGGAGTTTTTCGGCATCAACCGCAATACGCTGCGCAAGAAGCTGCAACAACACGGCCTCATCTGAAGTAGTT
>LGTG01000276.1 GCA_001190015.1 Candidatus Burkholderia crenata | reverse complement strand
GATCTACGCGGGGGCTCCGCCCCCCCTCCCAGCTCGCACTGCACGAGCCACAGCGGCGAACAACGCGCGCCTCCCGTGAACGCTCGCCTGACCGGTCGACGATCCATTCTGAGCACGAGCAGGCCGACAACCACGGGCTAGCAGCAACGGCCCCTGATCACTTCGCTTCTATTCAACCCAACGCCGCCGTTTAGTGTCGGATTTGCACCGCCGCTAACACGGCGGCACATAAGGTGGGCATGCAGGCTGACAATGTCCGACTCCGCCAGCAGCGTATCCAGCGGCATAACACACGTTATTGCGGTGCAGGCAACCCCTTGATCTGCATGCCCGGCTGAATTCCTTGCGACGCAAACCAGCCCTTGCTCATTTCTAGCGCGTACACGCCATTGTTACGCGGGCAGTGGTTGTTTTCCGTCTCAGCCTGCATTTCGTCGATATCCGTGACCGTTCCGTCCGCGCGCATGAACGCGATCGATAGCGGAATCAGGGTGTTTTTCATCCAGAAACAATGCACGGCCGTTTCATTGAAGACGAACAGCATGCCTTCGTTGGGCTCGAGTTTCGTGCGATACATCAGGCCTTGTTCGCGATCGGCGTTGTTCGCTGCAACGGCGGCGTCGATCACATACATGCCCGCGGTGAGTTTGATGTGCGGAAAGTCGGCGGGTTTTTTCGCACCCGGTGGTATTTGTCCTACTTCTGTAGCCAGCGGTTGAGCATGTGTTGCCAGCGGCGCGACTGCAATCAACGAGACGAGCGGAACGGCGAGTGCAACAAGTGCGCGGCGCACCAGGCGACCAAGATCAAACGATGAAACCGAACGGCGCGAGAGCCCTGAAAGACGCACGGCGAAACTCCTGATGAGATGAAGCCGGTTAGCTGAAGAATCGGTGAAGAACTGGCGCATGTTACTTGAGCGCGCGCACGCCGACAAAAAGTGCGTGGCGGATGCACCCTGCGCAAATAACCAGACTCATCCAGAGACCCAAAGAAAAAGGCAGAAACCGTTGCGGGTGTCTGCCTTTCAATGCCGCTTTCGCGGCAGCACTACTTGGTTGTAGCGTCGCGTTACCGCGATCTATTACCAACTTACTCCGACGCGGCCGAAGCTGCCTTCTTGTGCGACGCCTTATGAGCGGTCGAAGCAGCTGCAGAAGCCGATGCTTCCGGGGCCGAAGCTTGTGCGAATGCAGCCGTTGCGAACAGGCCAGCGACGAGAGTAGCGATCAGTTTGTTCATGTTGTGAATCCTCAGCTTTAGTTTGATTTAACCTTGTGACCCGGTCGATGGAGTCATGTCGGTAAAACGAGCCATCCACCTTTTGACTGACAGGGGATTCGAACAAAACTTCGATCCCGCTGCAAGCGCTTAAACCTTACATAAAGCCTTCGCGTACAAGCTGTGTGTTGGGGCTCTTCGCTAATGCCGAATGGCGAGTTTAAGGCATCTGCTGCGAATAACGCCGCATGCGGGGAGTCCGTTGACGTTTTTTTGCGATCGTGCAACGATCATCGATTGGAAAACGAAATTAATTTGTAATATTTGAATGTCGGAAAGACTTGGCGCGTTTCAGACGATGCCGTTCCATGGCGCGCGTGGCGCCAGATTGATCGATGCACCCGGCTCTAATCCGAGCGTGAAGATATCGAGTGCGCCGATACCCACGCGCACCAGTCGCAGCGTTGGGTACCCGACTGTTGCGGTCATTCGACGCACTTGCCGATTACGACCCTCGGTGATCGACAGTTCGATCCAGGTGGTCGGAATAGCGGTGCGGTATCGGATGGGCGGGTTGCGCGACCACAGTCGCTCTACCGGTTCCACCCGTTTCACGCCGCACGGCCGCGTCACGAAATCCCCCAGGTCGACGCCCGCGGCCAGACACTCGAGAGCGGCCGCGTCGAGCGCACCATCCACTTGTGCCCAATACCGTTTGACCAGCTTGTGACGCGGCTCGGCGATACGTGCCTGAAGCGCACCATCGTCAGTGAGGAGCAGCAGGCCTTCGCTGTCTGTGTCCAGGCGGCCGGCCGGATAAATGCCGGGCGTCTTCACCCAAACGCCGAGCGAAAGGTGCTTTTCGTGCGGCGAAAATTGACAGATCGTGCCGAACGGTTTGTTGAGAGCAAACAACGGCATGGTGGGGAAAATCGATAGGAAAACGAGGTAGCGCCCAAGAGCCGTGGGGGAATCCGGCTATGGCGGATGGCGCGATATTAATGCATAATTCGAAGCATTAAATCCTTTGTCTTATTCTTATGATAAAATATCAGCAGGACGAATACCTAGCAGGACGAATACCTAGCAGGACGAA
>LGTG01000021.1 GCA_001190015.1 Candidatus Burkholderia crenata | reverse complement strand
CGTTGCTGAACGAGGAAGCAGGACAAAGCCGGTTTCGCGATGAGCGTCTTGGCAAAAGATTCCGCCTGGTTCTCGAACGCCTGTAGTCGTGTATCGGGCAGAGCATTCCGATGGCCTTTCAGGATTGGTGCAACACGAAAGCGGCCTACCGGTTTCTGTCCAATCCCAAGGTCAGCGAAAAGTCATCCTGAGCGGGCACTTTGAGGCTACCCGGAGCCGGTTTGCTGCATCAGGAGGTCCCGTACTGATATTGCAAGACACGACTGAATTCTCGTACAAACGAGAGCGGCCCGAGCTGATCGGTTCGACACGTAAAGTCCCGAGTCGTCCGGACAAGAAGCGGTAAAGCCCGAAGCATACGGTTTGCGGGATCCTCATGCATTCGAGTCTGGCCGTTACCACCCAAGGCATTCCATTGGGTCTGGCTGCAATCAAATTCTGGAGCCGGAAGAAGTTCAAGGGGTGCGATGCGCTCAAGCGAAAGATCAATCCGATCCGCGTCCCAATCGAGGAGAAGGAAAGCTACCGATGGCTGGAGAATCTGCGGCACTCGACGGCGCTGTTCGGCGAGCCCAATCGCTGTGTTCATGTTGGAGATCGCGAGAGCGACATTTATGAAATCTTCTGTCTCGCACACGAGCTACAAACGAACTTTCTCGTTCGAACCTGCGTTGATCGGCTCGCGGGAGATGGAAACCACACGATCGCACATGAGATGGATGAAGCATGTCTCAAGGGTGTGCATCAGATCGCTGTCCGTGACCAGAACGGCAAGGTTGAGCGGGCTGTGCTGGAACTTCGATACCGCCGCATAACGGTATTGCCGCCAATCGGCAAGCAACGCCGTTACCCGGCTCTGTCCCTGACGATAATTCATGCAGTTGAACGGGGGTTACCCAAGGCCAGAAAACGTATTGAATGGAAGTTGATCACCAATTTACCCGTTACTTCCCGCAGACAGGCTATTGAGAAACTTGACTGGTACGCACTGCGATGGAAAATCGAGGTGTTCCACAAGATTCTCAA
>LGTG01000275.1 GCA_001190015.1 Candidatus Burkholderia crenata | reverse complement strand
AATTTCGAGATGTTGCAACGACCGGTTGAATTCGCCCAATATGCGCAACTGAGCGCCACTCGTAAGCTGAAACGGCTTTCGCGCTTGCATCACAAAGCGGCCCACATTCACCGTTCGGCATCCCGCGTTTCATTAAATGCCAGACCGCGCGCCGCACGCCATATGCTATAAAGCGGACGTTAACAGGTCCGAACCGCAGTGGCGCAAGCCGCCTAAACCTGGCCTCATGCCAGTCCCTAACTAGAATCGAATCATGTCCAAAGCCCTGATCATCGCTGAAAAGCCTTCTGTCGCGAACGACATCGCGCGCGCTTTGGGCGGCTTCACCAAGCATGACGAATATTACGAAAGCGAAGACTACGTGCTGTCGTCGGCTGTCGGCCACTTGCTCGAAATTGCCGCGCCGGAGGAGTACGAGGTCAAGCGCGGCAAGTGGAGCTTCGCCAACCTGCCCGTCATTCCGCCGCATTTTGACCTGAATCCGATCGCCAAAAGCGAATCGCGGCTGAAGGTACTGACCAAGCTGCTCAAGCGCAAAGACGTCAATCGCCTGATCAACGCCTGTGACGCGGGGCGCGAAGGCGAGCTGATTTTTCGCCTGATCGCGCAGCACGCGAAAGCTAAGCAGCCTGTGCAGCGCCTCTGGCTCCAGTCGATGACCGCCAGTTCCATCCGTGATGGTTTTGCGAATTTGCGCAGCGACGCCGACATGCAGCCGCTCGCGGATGCCGCCCGTTGCCGCTCCGAAGCCGACTGGCTCGTGGGCATCAACGGCACGCGCGCCATGACCGCGTTCAACAGCAAGGGTGGCGGTTTCTTCCTGACAACGGTTGGCCGCGTTCAGACACCAATGTTGTCTATCGTCGTGGAACGTGAGGAAAAGATTCGTCGTTTCGTGCCGCGCGATTATTGGGAAGTGCATGTTGAATTCCTCGCCGAGAAGGGAATTTACGAAGGCCGCTGGTTCGACCAGAAATTCAAGCGTGTTGAGGGCGACCCGGAGCAGCGCGACTCGCGCCTCTGGAACTTGCCCGATGCTGAAGCCATTGTCGCGGCCTGCCGTGGCAAGACCGGCACGGTCACGGAAGAAGCGAAGCCGTCCACGCAGATGTCGCCGTTGCTGTTCGACCTGACAAGTTTGCAGCGTGAGGCCAACGGCCGCTTCGGCTTTTCGGCCAAGAACACGCTCGGCCTAGCTCAGGCCCTGTATGAAAAGCACAAGGTACTGACGTATCCGCGTACCGACGCTCGCGCGCTGCCGGAGGATTACATTCCGACGGTGAAGGACACGCTCGCGATGTTCAAAGAGAGCAACAATTATCTGCCGCACGCAAAGCAGGTGTTGGACAAGGGCTGGGTGAAGCCGAACAAGCGCATCTTCGACAACTCGAAGATCAGCGATCACTTCGCCATCATCCCGACCCTGCAGGCGCCGAAAGCGCTGTCCGAACCGGAACAGAAGCTTTACGACCTGGTCGTGAAGCGTTTCCTCGCGGTGTTTTTCCCGGCAGCCGAATACCTGGTCACCACGCGGATCACCAAAGTCGCCGGACATCGTTTCAAGACTGAAGGCAAGGTGCTGGTCGAACCAGGCTGGCTGCAGGTCTACGGCAAGGAAGTGGGCGGCGAAGACGCCAATCTTGTACCGGTTCAGAAGGACGAGAAGGTTGGCGTCAAGAAGGTCGCGGCGCACGGTCTCGTGACAAAACCGCCGGCGCGCTACAACGAAGCATCGTTGCTCTCAGCCATGGAAGGCGCGGGCAAGCTGGTCGAAGACGAAGAACTTCGCGAAGCAATGGCCGCAAAGGGCCTGGGCACGCCGGCCACGCGGGCGGCGATTATTGAAGGGCTGCTGGGCGAAAAGTACATGGTGCGCGAAGGCCGTGAGCTGATTCCTACGGCAAAGGCCTTCCAGTTGATGACCTTGCTGCGCGGTCTTGGCGTAGAGGAACTGACGGCCCCGGAATTGACCGGCGAGTGGGAACACAAGCTGTCGCAGATGGAACGTGGCAAGCTCCCGCGAGACGAGTTCATGCAGGAAATCGCGCGCATGACACAGACCATCGTGAAGCGCGCGAAGGAATACGACTCCGACACCATTCCCGGCGATTATTCGACGCTCGAAACACCGTGTCCGAATTGCGGCAGCCAGATTAAAGAGAACTATCGGCGATTCGCTTGTACGAAGTGCGAATTCTCGATGTCGAAGATTCCCGGCGGACGGCAGCTCGAGATTCCGGAAGTCGAGCAGTTGATCAAGGATAAAACCATTGGGCCGTTGTCGGGTTTCCGCAGCAAGATGGGCCGGCCGTTTTCTGCCATCCTGAAGCTGTCCTTCGACGACGAAATCAAGAACTGGAAGCTCGAGTTCGACTTCGGTCAGGATTCAGGCGGCGAAGACGGCGAACCGGTGGATTTCTCGGAGCAGACGCCGGTTGGCGCGTGTCCGAAGTGCCAGTCGCGCGTGTACGAGCACGGCATGAGTTACGTGTGCGAAAACTCGGTGGCTAATCCGAAGACCTGCGATTTCCGTTCGGGCAAGGTGATCTTGCAGCAGAAAATGTCGCGCGCGCAGATGACGAAGCTGCTCGAAGAAGAACGCACGGACTTGCTGACGGGCTTCAGGTCGTCGCGTACGGGCCGTAACTTCAAGGCATTTCTCGTGAAGCAACCGGACGGCAAGATCGGCTTCGAATTCGAGAAGAAAGAGCCGAAGCCGGGTGCCAAGCCGGCCGTCAAGCGCGGTGCTGCGGCGGTTACTGAAGCGGAAGACGAAGGTGACGGCGACGTCGCCGTGGCGGCCAAGAAAACGACCGTCAAGCCTGCGGCGAAGAAAGCGCCTGCGAAGAAGGTGGCGGCCAAGAAGGCGCCGGCTCGCAAGGCGGGTTAGTTTTCAAGTTTGCAGGGCTGGTAGGTTAGTAGGCCCCGTAGCATTAAAAAAGCCCGCGAATGATTCGCGGGCTTTTTTCGTGTGCGCCCAGCATGGGCGCAATCTTGG
>LGTG01000274.1 GCA_001190015.1 Candidatus Burkholderia crenata | reverse complement strand
GCACCGTACGGCGCCGGGCTGGTGTGCCTGCGCACTGCCTGCCAAAACCACTCGGCGAACCCGCAATTCAGCAGCAAATTGCATGTGCAAACCTCTTGAACACTGCTTCGGTCGTCATGACGGGGCACTTTTCAACAGCCTGTTAGGAGTTTCCGACATGCGAATCGCTCAAATTGCGCCTCTTCACGAAGCCGTTCTCACCAAGTTCTACGGTGGCACGGAGCGCGTGGTGTCCTATCTGACCGAAGCGCTGGTTGAGGCCGATCATGACGTCACTTTGTTCGCGAGCGGTGATTCACAAACGTCTGCGAAGCTCGAAGCCTTCTGGCCGCAAGCGCTGCGCCTCGACCCGACCATCCGCGACACGATGGCGCCGCACATGATGTTGCTGGAAGAAGTCCGCCGCCGCGCTGACGAATTCGATGTGTTGCATTTTCACATCGACTACTACCCGTTCTCGCTGTTCTCGCGCCAGCCGGTGCCTTCCTGACGACCATGCACGGCCGCCTCGACCTGCCGGAACTGCAGCTGATCTTCAGCACGTTCAACGAAGCGCCGCCGGTGGTGTCGATCTCCGACAACCAGCGTCAGCCATTGCCGCAAGCCAATTGACTCTCGACCGTGTATCACGGCCTGCCGGAAAACCTGCTCAAACCGATCCCGAACGTCAAACCGGGTTACCTCGCGTTCCTCGGCCGCATTTCGCCGGAAAAGCGGGTTGACCGGGCGATCTGGATTGCTGGCGCAACGGGCATGAAGATCAAGATCGCGGCGAAGATCGACAACGCCGACCGCCCGTATTACGAAGAGCAGATCAAGCCGTTGTTCGCGCTGCCGCATGTTGAGTACATCGGTGAGATCAACGAGCAGCAGAAGATCGAATTCCTCGGCAACGCACACGCGCTGCTGTTCCCGATTGACTGGCCGGAGCCGTTTGGCCTGGTGATGATCGAAGCCATGGCTTGCGATATGCATGTGATCGCATTTAATCGTGGATCGGTGCCGGAAGTGATCGAAAACGGTGTGTCGGGTTTTGTCGTGGAAGACGAATTGAGCGCAATCGTCGCGGTAAAGCGCCTCGACACGCTGCCGCGCGCCAAGGTGCGCCAGGCGTTTGAAACGCGTTTCTCGTCGAAAGTCATGGCCGCCCGCGTTCATACGTACGAGGAGCTGCTGCGCGCCAAGCGCCGCACCGTTCTGCGCAGTCAACGCGAGCTGATTTTCAGGTTCGATGACGCTCTTTTGAGCGCTGCCTGATCGGGTGCTCGATTAAAGCTAAAACAACGCCCCGTTCGCCTGACGGCGCACGGGGCGTTGTTGTTTTGACACACTGCAGGGGCAAGCTTCACGCGTTATCGGAGGGTTGAGCATGCCAGGCCGATACCTTTTTCGACATTCTCCCTATAATGTGCGAGCTTCGCGAAATGCGGTGCAGCATCGGAACGAACGTGTGGACGGGTGTCGAAGTCTCTTGAAAATCGCATTGCGCGACGGGAGGAACTTACCGCGCGAACAAGGACAGTCGTGAACAGGAGCGACGTTTTGGCGAGAACGAAGCAGAGTAGCGCGAGCCCGGCACCCGGTGCTGGTACTGTGTTCGCGCTGCGGGCGATCGGACTCGTGCTGGACGCGCGCTGGTTGTTCTCGATGTCGCAGATGGGCTACCTCTATTCAATGCGCGCGATGACTTCGTCGCCGTGGGCCTGTGTCACCCTCGTGCTTTTGTTTCTGCTGCTATTCCTTCCCGGTGCCCGGGAGGGCGCGGAACGGCCGCGGCATCCGCTGCCGCAGTGGTTACGGCAAGCCTTGCGGCTGCTCGCGCTGCTGAGTTTCCTGTTCGCGGTGTGGTCGGTCGGGTTCTTTACGTGGACCGCCGGCTGGAAAGATGCCGTTCACGCACTGGCCGAAACCAACGGCTGGTTGCTCGTCGCACCCGCGCTTTACGCCGTAGTACTGTGGATTTGCCGACCCCGTGCACTGTGGCGCACCAATATTGCCGCGCGCCGGTTCGCCATCGGGCGTTATGCTATTTCCATCGATACCACCACGCGCACGGCCGTCGTCTGGGCCGAAAGCCGCAAACTCGGTCAGTACGATGCGCGGGAGTTATCGGTGAAATGGCCTGAGGGGATGGGTGAAGCCATTGACTCTTCCGGCTTGGACAGCGCTGCTGCTGGCGTGGCCGGTATAGCCGTCGTGCCGAGGCAGCGCGGTTTGTTCGGCTGGAAGGCGCGTCCCAAGATGGTATTGCTGTGGGATTCGCCCGCCGCCGGACACAATCGCAAAACTGTCTTTCGCGCCACGCTGGCAAGCGAGGGCGACCGCAAGACGGCGCGAGCGCTCGACGCCTCGTTGCGGCAAAGTTCAAGCATCGGGGCTTGAACTCGGACGGGTGCTAAGCTGGTCGGTCACGCCTGCTTCGGGTGAAAAATCGGTTGAGATCGCCGAGCTTTCTTTATACAAGGGAGGGCTGCTTAGGTTCAAGCAGTCGTTGCAACACCATCATTTAGCGAATATTAACTCTTCAAACGCCTCGGCTGGTGTCTTCCAATCAAGGGCTTTGCGTAGTCTGCAATTAAGCGCGTTCGCAACTGCGTCGAGTTCTCGCTCGGAGTATCGACTAATGTCGGTGCCTTTAGGAAAATACTGTCGGAGCAGCCCGTTAGTGTTTTCG
>LGTG01000273.1 GCA_001190015.1 Candidatus Burkholderia crenata | reverse complement strand
GGAATGAACCTGGCAGTTTGGGCCGGTGTCGGACCTGTTTGTTCGGCGGTAGGTAAAACCTTCTTCTACCGCATCCCGACTCTTGCGTCACCCCCTTAAGAAACGAGCTGCACCGGGCGCGTCTGCACTCGCCCTTCGGGCTCCTGACGCACCCGAGACCTGCTTATCGGCACCTCTGCTGGTCGTCAAAAGACCGTTCTGCAGAACAAGATCGTTTCACATTTCTGATCGACGCCGCCATCTGGCGTCGCTTTCTGACCGCTGTTCACACGCCGCACTCGCCCGCATGAAACACGGTGCAATGCTGATTAATACGGGCCGCGGTGGCTTGATCGACAGCTAGGCGCTCATTGGCGCCTTGAAAAGTGGCCAGTTGGGCCATCTCGGCCTCGACGTCTATGAGGAAGAAGGCGGGCTGTTTTTCGAAGACCATTCCAATCACATGCTGCAGGACGACGTCTTCGCGCGGCTATTGTCGTTTCCGAATGTTATCGTTACCTCGCATCAAGCTTTCTTCACACGCGAAGCCCTCGGCGAGATCGCCAATACCACGCTTGGGAATGTAAAAGCCTGGTTCGATGGCTCTCCGCGCAATCAGGTATTTCCCTGAACAATTCAATTACGTGATTCGAATGCAGGCGGAATGTTTTTATAGTTTCCGTCCGATAAATCGGCTTTTCCGATAATCGTCTATTCTTCATACAATTACTCGTACATAAGCATTTTGGTTTGATTGCACAAGCGGCACGCTATTTGCTGTGATTCAATGCCATTTAGACGGCTGGGCTATCCGCGCCAGCCGTTCGAGGCCACCCCGTTTCGGGGCCGGCTTTAGCTTGGCGTTATCGATTTATTCGCGAGTGGGGACCGGTTGCACTCGTCGCAAGACTTGATCATCGCGAGGCCGGAAGGCCTTTATTGCCCGCCGGGCGATTTCTATATCGACCCGTGGCGCCCGGTCAAGCGGGCAATCATTACTCATGCCCATGCCGATCACGCCCGCTGCATGCGAGTTACCTAACAGCTGAAGCGGGTGTCAGCGTGTTGCTGTCGCGGCTGCCGGGTATTTCATTGCAAGGTGTTCCGTACGGCGAGCGCCTGATCGTCAACGGGGTCTCCGGTCGCTGCATCCCGCCGGGACCGTGCTCGGCTCCGCCCACAAGTGCGCGTGGAACATGCGGGGCGCGTCTGGGTCGCCTCCGGCGACTACAAGGTCGAGCCCGATCCCACTTGCGCACCGTTCGAACCGGTTCGCTGCGACACCTTCATCACGGAATCCACGTTCGGCTTGCCGATTTACCGATGGGAACCGTCCCGCACGGTCTTCGACGGCATTAATTCGTGGTGGCGGCATAACACGGCCGAAGGTCGCGCTTCCGTGCTGTTCTGCTATTCGTTCGGCAAGGCGCAGCGAATTCTTGGCGGAGTCGATTCGGCCATTGGCCCGATCTTTTGCCATGGCGCCGTGGAACCGCTGAACCGGGCGTACACGCAAGCGGGCGTGCATTTGCCGCCTACGCGGCCGGTCAGTGACATCGCTGCGAAAGACAAAACCGCGTTCAAGGGCGCGCTGATTATCGCGCCGCCATCGGCGCAGGGCAGCGCGTAGATGCGCCGCTTCGGCGACTATAACGACGCGTTTGCGTCGGGCTGGACGCCACCATGTCGACGAAAGAAAAGCTCGAGGCGCTTATCACCTATTTCTCGGCGGCTGAACCCGAGGATGCCGCTGGGCGTCGTACTTTCTGAGCGGCGGCAAACCCCGCCAATCGGTGCCGACGCGCTTTCTCACCGAGTTCGCCCGCGAGCGCGCCGGCTTACCCGAATGGCTCTTCGACGAGTCGTATCAAGCGGTCGACGATCTGGCCGAAACCATCGCGCACATCCTGCCGCCCGGATGCTGCCGCTCAGGCGCAAGAGCGCCGAGCCGCTGGCCGCGCACCTGGAGCCGGATCGCGTAAG
>LGTG01000272.1 GCA_001190015.1 Candidatus Burkholderia crenata | reverse complement strand
GTCTAGAACAAATTAGTCGCCGATTGCGGGTTGACTTTCCTGATGATAAGTCTATGCGGATCTCACACGAAGCCATCTATCAGGCGCTTTACATACAAGGCCGCGGCGCGTTGCGAGGTGAATTGTCCGCATGTCTGCGCACGGGCCGGGCACTGCGCGTGCCGCGCGCTAGAACGAGATAACGGTGCAAAAGTTTTATCACCCCCGAGGTCATGATCAGTGAGCGCCCGGCGCGGGCACAACTCTCAGTGCGTCGGTTTAATGCGAGTCTGTGTTGGAAGGGGACTCGCCTATGGACTTATCCGCAGCCTTGCGCTCGTCATTGGTGGTTGGTGATTGCCGCGGGTGGTCTCTTTCGTACTTCTCGTTTTGCTGAACGATGCGGTCCAGCGCTCTTGGACCATCGGTTTGGGCAACAAACGACACGGCGGGCAGGATCAGGACCGAAGCGGCGATGACCGCGGAGATAAGCTGTTTCATGATGGACTCCAGACCACGCGTTTCATGCAAGGCGTTGCGCTCGTCGAGGGACATGACGATGCGAACACCTTTGCACTTCGAGCCGTATACACGCGAAATAGCCGGGCAGAGGATTGAACGGTTTCATCGTCCATGCCGGCGTCTGTGAACAACCGTTATCACGAGAGTAGACGGGAATACTTAAAGAAAGCTTAGCTTGGCGACCTCTGTCCGGGGGACGAATGCGCTGGATCCACGGCTTGCCGCTGGGCTCCTAACCGGCATCCTCCGCGAACTCAGGTCGCAGCATGGGCCGGCCCAATATCTTGCGAGCCTGATCCGTCTGGGTGTGCGCAAAGGCGTCCTCGGAGTCATCCAGCTCCTAAGCGTCGAGCCCGACTTCCGGCGTAACGGCAACTTGCCGCCAGTCCATGACTGCATCCAGGACTTCGGCCAGGATCATCTTTGCCTGCGCGTCGGTCAGTGAAAAATAGGCGCACGTATCCAGAAGCATCCGCACTGATTCAATAGGGCCCGCGTCTTCAGTGAGCCAGGTCATGGACTCTCGCACCTTGCCGGGCATTGGGTTCACGTCGAACGCAGGAGAAATGCGCCACAGGCCGTTGCCGTCGTATAGGAAACCCAGGTTTTGCAGATGGTCGTCGGTGTTGGTGATGAGCAGGTTGAAAACCAGGCGGCGCCATAGCTCCCGCGCGTCGTTGTCGGGGCGTGAGCACTTTTGCTGCATGACATCCACGATCTCAGTGTAGGCGTGGGCGTTCTGGCGCGAGGCCTGCAGCATGGATACAGCCGATAGATAAGGGACGCGCAGGTCGCCATCCTCCTGGTCAAACCGTTCGATGATGGCTACCGGCGTGTCATTCAATGTGACGCATCGCGCATTGGCCGTCGTAATGCCAGCTTGGCGCGCGAGTCTTAGCGCCAGCACTTCGCCCCGGGTCACGTTGATGGTGTCATTGACGCTTGGAAACTTCCCGATGGCGAGTTTGCCGTTTTCATCCAGCACAGTGCATTTGGGCCGCATGCCCCCGAGCGAGGTGCCCTTGCCTTGCAAATAGCGCAGGTCCTCGACGGTCTCCCTGGCCGTCTCGACCGCACGCGTAGCCTTGTACATCCGCTCGAGTTCGATCATTGGCGGTGTCGTGCGCCGGCTTTCGTCGACCGTCCTCAGATAGATCCCTTCTTTGCAAAGGCGCAGCGCTCAGATGCGGCTGAAGTCGTCCACTGCACACAGATAGTCAAGCTCGTTCAAAGGTAGCAGGCGAGGATTGTCCCGGCGCGCCTTGGCGTGGATCCGGTTGATGACACGGCGCCCCCAAGCGTCAGGGGCAGTGTCGGCCAGTGCGAAGTGAAACACCGAGTCCACGGCGTTGGGGGCGAGACGCGGCTGGTAGCCAGGTTCGAGGGGCAGGTCGGGAGAGACTTCAAACCGGTCCGGATTGGCCAGCCAGGTTTCGTCATAGGCGCGAGAACTGCGACACTTCGCGCCGCCCCTGGCTCGCATAGTTCAGGTAACCCAAGAGCGTGCCGGCGGCCCCGAGGTGAACCTCCAGGGCTGTACTGATATCGGGCTTGCCGGACCTGGCGGGTTAAGTTTTCATTGTTATGCTGTTAGAACGCTTTGGCGGTTTTTTTGGCGGTTCGCACCCGCTGCGGCAGCTTTTAGTCCATCAATACGAGGCCGATATCGTCCTGGCCGCTGTCGAGAAGATCATTGAACCGCTGCAGCTCTCCAAATAAATGGAGTGCTCTTACGAGAAAGTGCAACTGCACGTGCGGGTCGCCGTTCTCCATGCGTTTGACAGTATTGAGCCCCACCCCGATGCGCTCGGCGAACACCTGCTGCGTCAGCCCTCTGCGGCGGCGCGCGCGGTTGATGTCTTCGCCAAGCTTCGTGAGTGTCCATTGTACCCGGATAGGAAGCGGTTTCTTGGATTTACGGCCTTTATAAGGGCTTTTAAAATATGTTTAGTGGGCTCCATATGGGCCATTATAGTAGTTTTACGAAAATGCGTTGAATTGATATTTTCAAAAACTTTATATGGGTTTTTAAACGAAATTGTAGCCTTTATGAGGGTCGTTAATATGACAAGGGCATCTGAGTGCGCGGACGTATATCCAATGCGATTGGGTTTGCGTTCCCGTAGTCTTTCTCACTGTTTCGTCACGTTCCCGATGGTGCGTGACGGCGTCGATGATTTGCCTCCACCCCCGCCAATGATCAGGACGCGTTGGCGTCTCACACGATTGCACGCACCGGCGCATGTTCGGCTTCCATGCTGATCGCCGAATAGCGTTTCGTTTATCCGCGAGCAAGTTTCGCCAGTCTGAAACCAAAGGAAAACGTTATTGAAAAAACGTGAGCGCGGGTTTAAGTGCCCGCTGAACGTCGTTTTTCTCGCTCAAACGGAGCGTCACGGGATGGACCTTCGCCGTCAACGTGAATTTCAATGAACGCCATCTTCAAGACTTTTCTCGCGCTTATCCGTTTTCCCGGTCATCCCGGCATTTCCCTCGCGATGTTCCTGTCAGGCATCGCTTCCTCATTCGCGGTGCCGTACACGTCGCTGTTCGGCGCGACCGAGGCGCACATGACGCCGATTCGATTCGGCATCTTCATGACGCTGACAGCGGTGAGCAGCGTGATCGTGAGTACGTATCTGGGGCGTATCGCCGATCGCCGGAGCGATAAAAAACGTATCGTGTTGCTGTCCATTGCGGGATCGGCGCTCGGTTATGCATTGCTGTGCGTCACGCGCAACTACGTGTTGCTGACGATCTTCGGCTGCGTATTCCTGAGCATCGGCGCGGCGGTGTTCCCGCAGCTTTTCACGTTCGGCAAAGCGCGGCGGCACGCAGAGGGCATCGAACATACCGAACTGCCGGATGGCCACCTTGCGCACCACGCTGTCCTGCGCATGGGTGTTCGGTCCGGCGGCGGGTGCATTCGCGGTGGGTGGATTGATCGTGCTGTGCATGCGCGAGCCCAAGACCTATGACACCTACGAAGCCGCCGATAAGACCTCTAACGAGATCCCGCAGCAAGCCAAAAATGCATACGTCTATGCGGCGCTGGTGAGTTTTACGCTGATCGGCATGGGCTCGGTGATCGCGACCATCATGCTGCCGGTGCTGATCGTAGATCAGTTGCACGGCACGACTGCGCACGTCGCACAGATGGTCGGCCTCGGCGCATTTGCCGAGATTCCGATGATGCTTTCTGCTCGGCGGCGCGTCCCGGCGCATCAACAAGGCGAACATGATCGCGTTCGCGTCGTTATCGCACATTGTGTATTTCGCGGGTATCGCGCTCGCACCGAACCTTTGGGTGCTCGTGCCGCTACAAATCCTGAACGCTGTCGTGGTCGCGGTGACGTCATGTCTCGGCATGTCGTACTTCCAGGAACTGATGCCCGGCGCACTGGCCCGCGCGACCCCCCTGTTTTTTAACATCATGCGCACGGGCTCCGTGCTGGCGGGGGTGGCGTTGGGCTTTGTGGCCGCGACCTGGGGTTATCGCGCGGTGTTCGTGTTCTGCGTGATGCTGGCGTCCACCGCATCGGTAGTGCTGTTCATTTTCAACTATCAGCGCGGCGCGAAGATCTTCTCCGATCCTGCCGCGGAAACCGCGCCATGACATGGGTTGCTGAACCCTGATCTAAACCGGATGCCCGTCCGGCGGCGCATCGGGATGCTGCGGCTCCTCTGGCCGGTGCCCCGGCGATGGCGGCGACAGCGGGTCGGGAATCGGATTGGACTGCAGGTCGTATCTTGTGGGCTGCAGGATGTTCATGAGGTTCATGAGTGGCCTCCGTTTGGTCAGTTATGTCGTGTTTTCCAGCACACAGGCGCATGCGGGCGGCAGGCCGCACAGTTGGCCCGTGCACGTGAATGTGGCCGAGTGCCACGCGGGCAACGGTTCGCGCGACCGTCTGCATTGCACCGTTCAGTGACAATTAAAGGAGTGCCGCGTTCATGCGCGGTGTGTCCTCAAGCTACCCCCGCACCCACTTTCGTAGCCCGACGGGTGCCGGTTTGTGCTTGATGCGAGGTTGCTTGGCTCTTGGCGGTGTCGCTCCGTGGGTCAACAGAGGCGAACGGCGAGGGTGCGTTTCGCGGGCGGGAAGCCATTTGGCAAGAAACAGAGTTCGCACATCCGCGTAAAAATGAAAGCCGCCGGCACGCGAATGCAGGACGGCGGCTTTCATTTTTACGCTCAGAGTTTCACCTTGGCGGAGACGACGATTTTTGTGGTGTTTTTCGCTACGCTTGCCGGTGGGTCAACCGCGGGACTATCAGCTTTCTGCCGCTTCCAGACCTTCGGTTTGCGGGTTGAAGGCATCGGCGCGACGGCGAATTTCTTCCGCTTCCACGGTCACGAACGTCCGGTTGTCGGCGGCGAGGGCGTTCTGGTACGAGATGCCTTCCTGTACGCGATGCAGCAGCGCACGCAGCTCGCCCTGCGTGGTTTGTTCGACGGGTTCGTAGTTATAGAGCCGCAGTGTGAGTTCAGTGCGCTCGTGCAGCAGGAACAGGCAAGCCGCGAACACGGCTACGCCGACCACTTCCTGGGCGCCGAAACTGAAGTCGCTCGGAATGGGCGAGAACGGCAGCATGGCGACGGCAATCACGCCCGCAATAGCCAGCGCGATGGTCGCGTAGAGGAAAAACTGCGCGCGGCCAACGATGCGATCGTGTTCCGCCTTGAGTTGTCCGGCGGATCTCGGAACGAGTGCCGCGTGGCCTTGTTTTTGTCGACGTTGCTGAAGTGCTGAAAACGGAAGGGCTGCCATGGGTCGGTTGCCTTGAAAAGCGTCGCCAGGATTGGCGCTATCCCACGGGATAACGCCAAGCTTTCAGGAAAGTTGACTCAGGTTACGTGTTGTTTCAGTTGGGTCTCAAAATGTTCAGCGGTTTTACTCGTTAGCCGTTTGGACAGCTATGAGACGCCGGGTGGTGCTGTGTAATATTTACCACTTTGGGATGCCTGCTTTGCCGATAGTTGTAAGCAAGCTTCGCGCTAACCAGGGAGAATAAAACCGATGAAAGTGGGTCAAAGGGAGGAGAATTGCTGTGCTTACAAGAGACGAGCATTGTCCGCCCCTCAAAGCGATACAACTTGAGTGCGCATCATGAGGAAACGGAACACCATCCGTCACGCGCGTGGGGCAGCCGCAGATGCGTTATCCGTGACTCCGTCCGTGCGTGTCAGGCGAATGGCACCTTTCGGTGACCGGGGCGATAACGTCGTTGGTTCCAAGTCCAGATCGCGCGCGAAATCGCTTCATGCGAAGGTCCGGGATACGGCCGCAGTCAGATCTGTACCGAATGAGACACCGGGAAAGACTGTTCCAGAAGTCGATCTCAACCGGCGGGTCACTCAGGAGGTTGATCGTCAGTTGCGCCAGTCCGGTATTGCGCCGTTCATGGCTGATGACGGGAATGCGCACGTGCGTGAAGCACGGGAATACGCCCACAAGGTTTTCGGCGATGCCGCCAAGGCGGATCGCTGGCTCCGCACGGCCGTCGCTCAAACTCGGTAGTGTTCGTCCCATCGGACTATCTGGAAACTCACGAGGACGCCAGCATCGTATACGCAGCGTTGGACGCAATTACGTACAGCATTCCATTATAACGCATGATTGTCTATCGAGTGTGTTTAGCCGCATTTGCGGCGCGTCACCTTGCGCTAAACGGTGAAGGCGAAGCGTCGCGCGGTCAGCGCTGGAACCCGCAAGGGCGGCGGGCGGCCTATTTTGCTTCGTCACGCGCGCTGTGCGCGCTTGAATATCTTATTCATATCGGCAGTGCCGATGAAGTACCCGAGTTGCGGATGTTGCGTCTCGAACTGCCCGATAAAACCGGGCTACTACACGATTTCAGCGATGGCAGAAGCCTACCACGTGCATGGAAATCCGTTGCCGCGCTCGCCCGTTGCCAACAATTCGGTGACACGTTGCTGAAGCAGAAAGACGCGCTCGGATTCAAAATTCCATCGGCCTTGATTCCGGCGGAATGGAACATCGTATCGAATCCGGATTTCGTGACTTTTCGTGCCTCCGTTGTCTCGTTCCGTAGTGAAGGTCAATTCGTTTATGACCCGCAGCTTCTGGAACCCGGGCAACGGGATAAACAGCGGGATTAACTTTTCCAGGCCACGGGCCTTTATATAGACGGACTGCGGCCCTTCCCATTGACAATGTCAATGCAACCCCAAGTCCCCCGGCAAATCCACGTCGCGCAAAATGTTCGCGTCTTCAACATTGATGCGCTCCACCGCCTCTGACATAAACAGCGCACGCGCGCCGGCGTCGCCGTCAAGCGCGCTGAGCGCTTTCAGATGCATGGAGCCAAACCCCGCCGGATGCCCCCTTTGTCCGCGATAAAACGGCGCAACAATCGAAGCTCCCGTGTCCAGTGATCGTGCCACTGCCTCGACCGTCCCCGGCTCGATCCACGGCATATCGCCAAGCGTCACGAGCCAACCCTCTGCGTCCTGCCTTGCACGCACCGCGGCGGCAAGCGTGGCGCCCATGCCGCGTTCGGCATCGATGGAAAACATCACGTCGCAGCCCGCTTCATTCAACACTTCCGCTAACTTCTCCGACCCCGGGCGCACCACGGCCACCACACGCGACACCGCTGACAGTAAGCGCCGCGCGGACTGAAACACGACCGGCGTACCGTCAGGAAGCGTGGCCAGAAGTTTGTTGTGAAGACCATTTGGATCGAAGCGGAAACCGTAACCGGCTGCAAGCAGAATGCCGGTCGCACTCGACGAATAACTCATGGCTGGCTTCTTGATAGTAAGAAGGTAGAAGGTAAGAAGGGTCCATTTTGACAAGCCCCAAGGTATGCAGCAAGCCCAAAAAAAACCGCGCGGCAAGCGCTGTGGGGCAACCGCGCGGTTTTCCCGGTAAAACGTCAGACCGTTGTTTTCGGCATGACCTTGTCGGGTGTGATCGGCAAATCGCGCACGCGCACGCCGGTGGCGTGATACACGGCGTTCCCGATCGATCCCGCGACCCCCGTAATGCCGATTTTGCTAATGCCCCGCGCGCCGAGCGGATTGATATGCGGATCAGGTTTGCCCAGTAAGGTGATGCCGCGCAAACCGATATCAGCGTTCACCGGCATGTGATATTCGGCAAGGTTGGCGTTGATGTATCGGCCATACCGCGTATCAAGTTCGCTCTTCTCGGGTCAGCGCCGAGCCGACGCTCCACACCAGGCCGCCCATCAACTGGCTATGAGTGGTCTTTTCGTTGAGCAGGCTACCACCATTATACACCGCCACAATGCGCGGAACGCGAATCGTGCCCAGGTCGGCATCGACGTGAACCTCCGTGAACGCCGCGCCGAACGAGTGAAACGCGAACTGCTGTTTCTCATCGCCGGGCCTGGTGGTCGCCATGGCTTCGATCGGCTTGCCGCCGTTGCATGCGATCACCGCGGCAGCCGGATCGCGCTTCGATGGATCGGCGCGGCTGATGACCCAGCCGTTATTGACGGTGGCATCGTCAATGGAACCCCCGCTTAGCGGCGACCCTGGATCGGCTATCGCCATCGCGATCAACTTGGTGCGCGCCTGCGACGCCGCCTCGCGCACCGTAGGCGAACCGCCCGACACCGGCGCATATGGCAACGACGAATCGCCGAGTACGAAGTCGACCTTGTCTACCGGAAAGCCGAGCGCATCGGCGGCGACTTGCGTCATCACGGTATAGGTGCCGGTGCCGAGATCCTGCGTGTCCGATGTGGCCATCGCCGTGCCGTCCGGCAAGATGCGCGCAATGGCGGATGCCTCGCTGCGGTTCGCAGGATACGTCGCCGTCGCCATGCCGAGACCGATCAGCATGTTGCCGTCGCGCATGGAACGCGGCTTCGGATTGCGCCGCGACCAGCCGAATTTATCGGCGCCGATCTGATAACACTCGCGCAGCGAGTTCTCCGACCAAGGTTTCTTTTCCTGCGGTTCCATCTCGGCATAGTTCTTCAGCCGGAACGCGAGCGGGTCCATGTTCAACTGGTAGGCCATTTCGTCCATCACGGATTCGAGCGCAAACGAGCCGCTCGTTTCACCGGGTGCGCGCATGAACGTCGGCATGCCGACATCGAGTTTCACCAGCTTGTGCGTAGTCGCCTGGTTCGGCACGGCATACAGCATGCGTGTAACGATGGCCGAGGTTTCGTTCCAGTCTTCGAACGTCGATGTGGTCGAGATCACGTCATGGCGCATGCCGGTGAGCGTGCCGTCGTCGCGGGCCGAGATCTGGATATGCTGATCCGTGAACGGCCGGTTGCCGACCATCTGCGGACGTTCCAGCACGAGCCGAACCGGCCGCCCGGTCTACTTCGCGGCCATGGCAGCAAGTACGACATGTGACCAAACCGAACCTTTGCATCCAAAACCGCCACCGACAAACGGGCAGATCCCGCGCACGTTTTCTTCCTTTGATGCCGAGCGTTTTCGCCACCGCGCTGCGTGCGCCGGAGACGCCTTGGATTGCATTGTAGAGCGTGAGGTTGGGGTCATCCCAGCGAGCTAGCGTGGCGTGCGGCTCCATTGGATTATGGTGTTCGTTCGGCGTGGTGTAGACCGCGTCGAGGCGGGTAGGGCCCTGACGCAGTCCGGCGGCCACATCGCCGCGCTGGGTGTTGATTGGCCGGTCCATCATCTTTTCCGGCTGATACGCCGTGCCCTTCGCGCGCTGATAGTCCGTGTTCGGCGTCGCAGCTTCGTAACGAATCGATGCCTGGAGTTTGCGGGCGCCATCGGTTGCGCGTTCCAGCGTATCAGCAACGACTACGGCTACGGGTTCATTGCTGTAGCGTACCTCGTTGGTTTGCAGGAGCGACAATCCGCGTACGGCCGGTGGCTCGGCAATTCGGTTTGCCGCCATTGGGCAGACGCATCGCGGTTTCGTGCGTCATCACAAGCAGGACCCCGGGCATGGCTTGTATGCGCGCGGTATCCATGGAAGCCACCTTGCCATGGGCAACCGTGCTCGTCACCAGTACCGCATGCGCGAGCTTGGCTTCTGGGTTGTCGGCGGAATATTTCATCTGGCCCGTGACTTTCAGAAGACCGTCGGTGCGGTCGAGCGGTTGTCCAAGAACACTCATGCTACACCTCCAGCAGTCGACACCGCGCGGACAATCGCGCGCTGCGCCAGTTCGATCTTGAAGCCGTTGTCGCGATAACTCCGCGCATCGCGAACCGCAAGCGCCGCTGCGCTACGCAACGTGTCGCGTGATAACGGCTGCCCATTGAGCGCTTGCTCAGTCGCCGTGGCACGCCATGGTTTGTGTGCCACGCCCCCCATCACGATGCGTGCGGTCTTCACCGTGTTGCCGTCCATCTGCAATGCGGCGGCGATCGATACAAGCGCGAATGCGTAACTCGCGCGGTCATGCACCTTCAGGTAATGCGAGTGCTGTGCAAAGAGCGGGGGCGGCAGATTGACGGACGTGATCAGTTCGCCGGGTTGCAGCGTGGTATCGACTTCAGGATGATCTCCAGCCAAACGATGAAACTCCGCGAATGCAATCGTGCGGCCGGTCACGCGCACCACGGCGTCGAGTGCTGCGAGCGCGACATTCATATCGGATGGATTCGTCGCGATGCATTGCGCGCTCGCACCAAGGATTGCGTGGATGCGTTTGTTGCATTGGGGAAAGCCGGTGTCATAGAAGTAGTAACAGCGAGCGCGTGCGTTGCATCAGGTTGCCGCCGACCGTCGCCATGTTGCGCAACTGCGCCGATGCACCCGCGAGGAACGCCTGCGACAGAAGCGGATAACGTTCGCGAATCCACGTGTGATTCGCGGCGTCGCTGTTGTGAACCAGCGCACCTATCCGCAGGCCGCCGCCGATAAATGCGACACCCGGCTGCTGCGCTGCCTTGATCACCGCGCTCACGTCAGTGGCGCGTTCGTAGGAAATGACATCCATGTGGCGCCCCTAACAGGCTGTTGAGAAGTGCCTCGTCATGACGACCGAAGCAGTGTTCAAGAGGTTTGCACATGCAATTTGCTGCTGAATTGCGGGTTCGCCGAGTGGTTTTGGCAGGCAGTGCGCAGGCACGCCAGCCCGGCGCCGTACGGTGC
>LGTG01000271.1 GCA_001190015.1 Candidatus Burkholderia crenata | reverse complement strand
AATGATGGTGTTGCAATGACTGCTTGAACCTAAGCTGTATGCAACTTGCGCCGTACTCTGTTGCTCGGGATTTCCCTTGGCCCTCCGTTGCACGCAGCCGAACGATTACGCCAGGGGTTCACTCATTGGCTGCGGCTCATGGTGTTTGGTATGGAAGTTTCAGACAGCAAGACGGTTCTTGAAAAGCTGGCCCTGCTTCATGATGAGGTCCAGATGGCGCCCTTGCTCACCCAGGAGGCCCATGTTTTTCAACGGGTCACCGTCCACCACCAGCAGGTCGGCGATGGCACCAGCGGCCACTACGCCCAGTTCGCCCGTCTTGTTTAAAACTTCTGCCGCTACAGACGTCGCCTGACAGATAACTTCGTAGCCGGAAAATGTTCGTGCACGCAGCATGAGCTCTTCGCTCTGGCGTTGATGCATCGTACCCAACAGGTCGGAGCCGTACGCCATCTTGACCTTGTGGCGTTTATAGATTTCCAGCGAGTCCAGGCCCTTTTGCAGCACTGCGGCGTTCTTCACAAGAGAATCCGGCGGAAAATCTGCTTCGGCGCCATCGGTTCTGCAGGCTTCGTACGTGATCAGGGTCGGCACGACGAAGGCACCGCGTTCCGCCATCACGCTGGCAGCATCGTCGTCGACAAGGTTGCCGTGCTCAATCGTGCGAACGCCGAGTTCGACAGCGCGCTTGATTGCCTGGGCTGTGTACGCATGCGCCATGACGTAGGTCTGATGTTGACGAGCCTCCGCGACAGCGGCGCGAATCTCGTCCTCGGAGAATTGCAGATTGCCGATCGGGTCAGTCGGAGACGAAACGCCGCCAGATGCCATGATTTTGATTTGCGTTGCGCCTTGACGGATTTCTTGCCGGATCGCCCGGCGAATGTCGTCTACACCATCCACAATGCGACCAATCGCACCGTAGTACTGCGAACAGGAACAGTTGTCGGGGCCATGGTCGAGCCTGACACGAAAGTCCGCGTGACCGCCGGTCTGAGAGAGGGCCTTTCCTGAAGTGAAAAGACGCGGGCCTTCAGCAAGCCCTGTTTCCACTGCCTGTGCAAGCGCGTAGTCGGCGCCGCCTGCATCGCGAACGCTTGTGAATCCTCGCTCCAACATTCTCCGGAGAATGGGTACAGCGCGGAACAACGCGAGCGCATTTGGAAGTTTCGCGTTCGTTCCCAGGTTGGCCATGCTCGCCATGACGTGGACGTGGCAATCGATCAGTCCCGGCATCAATGTCTTGCCCTTGATGTCCAGGACGTTCACCTCCGAGTCGGCCTTGATGTTTCCTGCGACCTCCCGGATAACCCCGTCCTCAATCAGAACATCGTAAAGCTGGTCGTCTTCGTTGTGGTTGACGTCGACAATCCGGCCGTTTTTCAAAAGTGTAAGCATCGTTTCCTCTTCTAAAAATGCGAAACGCCGAAGCCGAAAATTCCGGCTTCGACGGGTTTCCACGCTGCGAGAATCTGTGTGGCCGCGCACGGCCCAAGTTGTGTCAGAAGTCGTCCACGGGTTTGGGGTAAACCACCGCGCCAAGTAAGCTCAGCAATGCAGCGAAGGCGACATATCCGGCCGGTGCCAACTTGCTGCCGGACCAGGCGATAAGATCGTAACAAACCAAACGTCGCAAAGCCGCCAAAAATTGTCACTGCGATGTTGTAAGCGAGCGAAAGTCCAGTAGAGCACACGCGACTTGGAAACATCTCAGCGAAGAAAGCGAGAATCGGCGCCGTGTATGCCGAGATGAGCACCCCAAAGACGAACTGGAAGAGGACCAACGAGGTCAGCGACGGATTGCGCACAATGTAGGCGAACATCGGAAACGCGAGCACACCAATCAGCAGCGCCGAACTTGCAACGATGAACCGACGTCCGATGCGATCCGACAGCCACCCGAACATGGGCGATGCAACCAGAATGACTGTCCCACCAATGATCCCTGCCCGGAAGCCGAGACCCTGTGGCAATCCCAGCGACTTCACGACGAAAGCCGGCATGTAATAATACAGAAGCACATAGGTGCACACGGTCCACAGGATGACGAGCGAAATTGTCGAGAATGTCTGCCGCGGATAATCGCGAATCACCTCACGCAGCGGCGTGTTCGACTTGGCCGTGTGCTTGAAGATTGGCGTCTCGTCGAGCCCGCGACGGATGAACCAGCCGACCGGTCCAATCAGGAGACCCGCGCGAAGGGGATGCGCCAGTCCCAGGATTCCAGCGCTTCCTGGCTCAGTTCGGAAGAAATGAAAACGCCAACGACGGCCCCGGCAAGTAAGGCAAAACCAATGCTCGATTGGATATAGCTGGCGTAGAGACCACGAGAGTTTGCCGGAGCATACTCGGAGAGAAACGTTGCGGCCATTCCCATTTCGCCGCCATGCGCGAAGCCCTGGATAAGGCGACCCACCACAAGCAGGATCGTAGCGCCGACGCCAATCTGTTGGTACGTAGGCGCACATGCGACGATGGCAATTCCGAGCGCCATTAGCATGATTGAGAGACAGGGCCTGCTTTCGGCCAACCCGGTCGCCATACATAAATACCCAAGACAATGCCGCCAAGCGGCCGTATGAAGAAGCCGACGCCGAATGAAGCGCCGCGAGCAACAGTGAGAGGACTGGGTCGTGAGTCGGGAAAAACAGCTTCCCGATCGTCACCGAGAAGAAGCTATAGCTGGAAAAGTCAAAAACCTCCAGTGCTGTGCCGACTACAGTGGCAGCGACGGCTTTACCCTTGTCGGCCTTGCCGACAGCCATCGCCGTGCCAGCGGTCGTTTTGGTTGTGTTCACGAAGAACTCTCCGGTTAGTCTACTCAGGCCGCGATCCGATTTGGTGCCGTGGCAACCAGGCTAACCGTTCAGTGGTTGATTTTGGGGCAGAAGATGGGATAGTGCGCCGCTTCATCGGCGATTTTGCGCCATTCACGGACCACAGCGTACCAAATTGCAAAATTATTGGATATATTTAAGAATTACTGGATTATAGGGGTATACCCAGGGGTGAAAGCGTTTTGGTTGGATGCTGCAAACTACTCGCGGCTACACACTCACCGCAGCCACCCACTCACGCGCCGATCTGAGGCGCTACCGTAGATGATTACCCCAAAAATTCCAAATTGGTACGCATTGAAGCTAAAGGAAGTGCCCGGGAGGCTTGCTGTCCTTACACTGGGGCCATACAACCCCGAAGATCAAATAAATTGGGTTATATAGTTACCAGTATGGACAGTTTTTTGTTCCAGTTGTACATTTGCGCCCAGATGTTTCGGAACGAAGTCCCATTGCGACTTATGAGGAACACCCGATGTTGCAGTTAAGCGAACGCGATAAGGCGATGTTGAATGGCAAGCTTGGGCAGGGAGCGGCGCGTGCGATGCGAATTGTTACCCGCACCGCTGACGTCATGTCCGCGCCGCATCTGATTGACATCAGCTCGGCGCATATCGATGGCTGTCTTTACCACGGACAAACCAGCCTCGACTTCGTCGAACTGTTCGTCGCAGCAGGAGCAAAGGTGGCGGTGCCTACCACCCTGAATGTCGGCTCGCTTGATTTGATTCATCCTGAGCTTTATCACGGTGACCGCTCAATTCAGCGAGATGCGCAGAGGCTGATGGACGCGCATATTGAGCTGGGCTGCGAGTCGAGCTTCACCTGCGCGCCATACGAGTTAAAGAACAGGCCTGCAAAGGGAGAACAAATCGCATGGGCCGAATCCAATGCAATTGTCTTCGCGAACTCGGTTCTCGGAGCAAGAACTAGCCGCTATGGCGATTTTCTTGATTTGGCTGCAGCCATCACAGGACGCGCGCCGTATGCGGGGCTGCACGTTGAGGCAAACCGAGTGGGTCAGATTGTCTTCAAGATCGAGGACTTTGCAAGCTGGCCTTCACGCGATATCTACTTCGCGGCGCTTGGACTTCTGATTGGCAAGGTTGCCGGTGCGATAATTCCTGTGTTTGTTGGCCTGCCGGGCGACACAAGCGAAGACGGACTGAAGGCCTTGGGCGCCGCGGCAGCGTCCAGCGGCGCGGTTGCACTCTTTCACGCTGTCGGTATTACACCCGAAGCACCGACGCTGGAAGCCGCGCTGCAGGGACACTCCCCGTTGAAAACAGTCGACGTCTCCCTTTCCGAGCTCAACGAAATCAGGCGAAGTCTCAACAGCGGCCGCGAAGGCGACGAGCTGGTCGCGGTCTCGCTGGGTACGCCTCACTTCTCGGTTTCAGAGTTTCGGCGGCTGGCGGAGATCCTCGACCAGTTCGAGGGTAAACCTAAGACAGATTTCTACGTGAATACAAGCCGCTTCATTCTCTGGCAACTGGATGAACTGGGTCTTGCGCGCAAGTTCGGAGAGCGAGGAATTAAGATTGTTGTCGATACATGCACCTACATCACGCCTGTCATGAAGAAACTGACTGGGCTCGTGATGACCAACTCAGGGAAATGGGCGTCGTACGCTCCGGCGAACATTGGCGTGACTGTGGCGTATGGAAGCATGAACGAATGCGTGCAATCGGCTTTTGATGGGAAGGTACGTTTCAATGACTAACAATTCCGAGGTCGTTTCGGGTTCCGCGAAAGCGGCAACTGCTGGCCGGGTTCTGATCGGTGGCGTCCTGGTGGCCGGCGCCGCGCAGGCTGAAAAGATTGTGCTCGGCAAACTCCTGAGCTTTTGGGGAGGCTACGACTCGCAAGCGGGCAAGATTATGGTGATGGCCCACGCAAAAGGCTCTAGCTCAAGCAGCAGCGTGCTCGCTGAAGTCATTCGCAATGGCACAGGCCCTGTCGGCATCGTGCTCAGGGAACGAGACTTCATCATCTCGATTGGTGCAATCGTCGCGGCCGAGCTCTACAACCTCGACGTACCGGTTGTCTGCCTGGAACCAGCCCCTTTTGACGAAGTCGTTTCTGCGCCAGGTCCTTTGCGTATTGAGGCCGTCGGCGGGGAAGGCGGAGCAAGAGTCTATCTTGACTCTCGCTAGCCGCTACGAGCGCGTCGAGTGACCTGGGCTCACCTCCGTGTCCAGGGCTCTTATTCAAGTTGCAAGTCGATTTTCGCTGTAACCCCGTTGACGCTGTATCGCGCGGCAATGGGCAAAAAAGAAATGTGATGACCAACAGTGCTCGCTCAAGTGCGAGCCTTAAATAGGAGACCTCATGAAACTTAAGACCGCAATCGCTACGCTCGCGTTGGGTGGCATGTCAATCGGCGCCGCACACGCTGACCAAGTCGTAAAAATCGCGCTTTCCGGACCATTGACCGGTCCTCAAGCCGTTAGCGGCAAGGACGATGAGAATGGTCTTCGTCTGGCCGTCGACATGCTCAATCAGAAGCCGATCAAGGTGAACGGGCAGGCAGTGAAGTTCGAAGTGCTGTCAGAAGACGACCAGGCCGACCCGAAAACGGGTGTTCAGGTTGCACAACGTCTGATTGACCAAAAGCCAACCACATTTCTTGGCCCTCAGAACTCCGGCGTTGCGATTCCGGTCGCTCATTTGACGAACGCGGCGCATATTCCGATGCTCACAGTCGCATCGAATCCTCAATTGACGAAGCTGGGTTACGACAACATCTTCCGCACCGGGGCAAGTGATTCTGTGCTCGGTTCGTCGATGGCGACGTTCGCCGCCGAGAAACTGCACGCCAGGACCGCTGCGGTCATCGACGACCGGACGGCGTATGGTCAAGGCCTGGCGGACGAATTTGTTGCGAAGGCGAAATCGGTCGGTCTGCAGATGGTGGACCGCGAGTTCACCAATTCGTCAGCAACCGACTTTCTCGGTATTCTGACGACAATCAAGGGCAAGAATCCCGACGTTATTTTCTTCGGTGGCTATGTACCCCAAGGCGCACCGATGGCGAAGCAAATGGTCGCCCGCGGAGTACGAGCCAAGCTGCTCGGAGGCGATGGTATCTGTGCTGACGACATGGCCAAGGTTGCGGGCACTGCCGCCGAAAATGCATACTGCTCGATGAGCGGGTCGGGCCTTGACGGCACTGCGGAAGGACGAGATTACATCGCCCGCTACAAGGCACGGTTCAAGACTGAGCCGCAGACATACGGCATCACTTACTACGACGGCATGATGCTGCTGGCGAATGTAATGTCCTCTGCGCAGACCACTGACCCAGCCAAGCTCGTTCAGGCACTGTGCAACGCGA
The DNA here is from genome assembly GCA_001190015.1 of Candidatus Burkholderia crenata. Taxonomy (GTDB): domain Bacteria; phylum Pseudomonadota; class Gammaproteobacteria; order Burkholderiales; family Burkholderiaceae; genus Caballeronia; species Caballeronia crenata. Next base: position 1,509 of record LGTG01000271.1, on the reverse strand, counting down.
ACTTCAAGGGCGTTGCTGCAACCTATACCTTCGATAAGGTCGGCGACCTGAACAACGCGCCAACGACTGTGTTTACTTTTAAGAACGGTCAAATGACGGCAGTCAAATGAGCTGATAGCGGGTGGGGATGGAAGGCATTTCGCACAATTTCGCACACGCTTCGCGATGAGGATCGACGCGAAGCTTGTACGGAACAAGTTGAATGACGCGCGGCTTGTCTTGTTTGATGACTCGCAGAAGACGCCGCGCTCATTGGCTCATTGCCTCAATACCTGGAAATTACGTTGGAGTGATGTCTCGCTTCACACGATGGATGTGCTGTTCGACGTAAAACGCTGCCGCATCTGCATCGCCCGTAACGATTGCCTCATAAATAAGTCGATGTTCTGCGACGTAGAGACGGATACGTTGCGGGTCGAATATTTCATCGTTCTTTATCCGCATCCACAGGGACTGGTCCATTGTCTCCGCGATTTCATCTGCGATTCTTGCCAACAACGCGTCACCGGTCATCTGGGCAAGTTGCCGATGAAAAAGACAGTCGCTGTTGTTCCACAGCGCGCGTTGTTCCGGGTCGGACACGTCAGTGAGCGTTTCCATCTGTGACAGATAGTGCTCTGCAAGCTTGTCGCGCTTTTTAATTGCAGCAGCGCGGCGTGCGATTGCGGGCTCCAGTATCAGACGAACGTCCAGCGTCGCTGAGGGGCTGTAGTCGGACTGTAGTTGACCATCTGGTGTTTGCGCTACTTCCACGCTCCTGGCGAGGACTTCGGGAGCGTTGCTCGCGACGTACGTACCGGAGTTTCTGCGTGTGATGACGAGCCCTTCGTTCTGAAGGGCACCGATTGCTTCTCGTACAGCAGGCCGCCCCACTCCGAAAAGTGACGCAAGTTCACGCTCCGAGGGCAGCCGCGCGTCGGGCATAAACCGTCCCGCGCGGATTTCGGCCCTGACCTTTTCAGATACCTGCTCGTAAATCTGAAGCGGACGGAAGTTCCGAGAGAACTCGGCTAGTGTGGAAACCATATTGGAAGAAGCCGAAGGGATAGGTGGTTCTAAATATACCACTTTGGCGAGCTTTCAAGACCACTCGGCGGATACCTGGCGGATGCCTCAGTCGCCTTAAGGGTATTCCCTATAAAATAGGCATTAAAAATGAGTTATATTTACGCTGTTATTGGTATATTGGTTTAAATTTAATCCACCAGATGTATGGCTTGACGGTCTATTCCGGTACGCCGCGCCTTTCCTACCTCAGTGGAAATAGCATGAACACCGAAAAGACGACTTTTGATGCGCTGGAGACTGCCTCATTGCTTGGGCGAATTCAACCGGTCGTTGCAACATCTCGAAATTTGGAGGTGTTAAATGGGGCGACCGCGGAGCTGGAGCTCGCAACAAACCGGGAGGCCAATGATGCCATCGCCGGGCAGGCCAGGTGTCAATCAGTTTGAGACGAAGCAAGCGTTCTGGAAATTTATTGCCGAGGGAATGGAAAGTGACGCTGCG
>LGTG01000270.1 GCA_001190015.1 Candidatus Burkholderia crenata | reverse complement strand
CACTGCCTTCTATCCGGTTCTTGTACATCGGCTCACGGTTTTGCTCCACGCTCCTCCCCACGCTCGGTCACCCTCACGCAGTTGCGTTTCACTTCGTTCGCTGTGGTCAACTCACGGGAGGACTTACACATCCAAGATTGCGCCCATGCTGGGTGCACGCAAAAAAAGCCCGGCAAGCGATGCTTGCCGGGCTTTCAAAGCGTGCCGAAAATTTAAAGAATCTCGGACGCGTAATCTGCCAATCGCGACCGTTCGCCACGTGCAAGCGTGACGTGACCGCTATGCGTCCAGCCCTTGAAGCGGTCGACTACGTACGTGAGACCCGAACTGCCTTCCGTCAGATACGGTGTGTCGATCTGGGCGATATTGCCCAGACACACGATCTTCGTGCCCGGACCGGCGCGCGTGACGAGCGTTTTCATCTGCTTGGGCGTCAGGTTCTGCGCTTCGTCAATGATCACGTATTTGTCCACGAAAGTCCGCCCGCGCATGAAGTTCATGCTCTTCACCTTCAGGCGCGATCGGATCAGTTCCTGCGTGGCGGCGCGGCCCCATTCACCGGCGTCGTCGGTCTTTTGCAGAACTTCGAGATTGTCGTCGAATGCGCCCATCCACGGCTGCATCTTTTCCTCTTCCGTACCCGGCAGGAAGCCGATGTCTTCGCCAACCGGAACCGTTGCACGCGTCACGATGATCTCGTTATAGCGCTTGTCGTCAAGCACCTGCGCGAGGCCGGCGGCCAATGCCATCAAGGTCTTGCCGGTACCGGCCTGACCCAGCAGCGTGACGAAATCCACGTCCGAGTTCATCAGCAGGTTCAACGCAAAATTCTGCTCGCGATTGCGCGACATAATACCCCACACGTTGTTCTTGTGATGGCTGTAATCGCGCAACGTTTGCAGCAGTGCCGTCTTGCCGTTCAGCTCGCGCACGATGCCGTAGAACGACGGTTCACCGTTCTGCGGTTCGAAATAGACGAACTCGTTCACCAGCATGGACGCGCACTGCGGTCCGGTCACACGGTAATACGTCGTGCCCGTCTTGGTGTCCTGCCAGCTTTCCATGCCTTTCGCGTGCTTCGTCCAGAAGTCCGAAGGCAACCCACGTACGCCGGAATAGAGCAGGTCCTTGTCTTCCAGCACCTGGTCGTTGAAATAATCTTCAGCGGGCAGGCCGAGCGCGTGGGCCTTGATGCGCATGTTGATGTCTTTCGACACCAGCACGACCTGGCGATCCGTGCGTTCCTTCTGCAGAGCGCGAACCACGCCGAGAATCTGGCTGTCGGCCTTGCCGACCGGCAGGCCTTCGACTGGTTCAATGTCGGTCAACGTGGTCTGGAAGTACAGGCGGCCGGTTGCATCGCGATTGCCCAGCGCGGACAACGGCAACCCAGCGGCCATCTCGCCGACGTGCGCCACCAGCGCATCCAGCGTGCGGCTCACCTGACGCGCATTGCGCGCCACTTCCGACATGCCCTTCTTGTGGTTGTCGAGTTCCTCGAGCGTCATCATTGGCAGATAGACGTCGTGTTCCTCGAACCGGAACAGCGATGACGGATCGTGCATCAGCACGTTCGTGTCGAGCACGAACAGCTTGCTGATCTCGTTGTCCGGCTGGCCACGCGTGCGACGCTTCTGCTGGCCACGCGGCTGAACGCCGTTAGCCACTGGCGCGGCCGGTACTTCGGAGCGCGAAGGCGCGCGTTCACGCGCTTCGACCGGCGTGCGTGCGGCGGGCGCTGCGTCAGAGGCTTCTACCGCTGAGCCTTTGGCCACGTTCGCAAGCGTCTCGCTTGCTATAGCGCGCAAGGTATTAGCGGTGTTCGCGGCGGCAGGCCGCGAAGCGCCGACGCTCGCGCCAAATTCGGTTTCAACTAGATCGCCATCGCTTGCCTGCTTTTTGGATGATCGGGCAGGCCGGGCTTTGGCTTTGTATTCTTCAGGCGGCAGGAGGTTGCCGAGCTTGACGGGTGCGGTAGGCAAAGGCATGGTTCTCCTCGATAGGATTCGGATCGTATATCGTGCGTCGCCTGTCGCATCCTGCGTGAGCTGACGGTCACAGGTCTTCAGGCCAGAAGGCCGGACGTCGATGCAGTTTGCGCCCGAAGACGCGCTTCGGTTTCGAAAACGCCGGCTCGCCTAGATTTCGATCGGCTCCTTGGAAGTTGCGTCCTGAAGAAAACGGGGATGAAACACACGGACGGCGCGGGACGCTCAGGGCGCACACGCTGGAGATAAGGAGCGTTCGCAATCGGGATAGGGGCAGGTCTCGCGGCCCGACCCCTCCCACACCACCGTGCG
>LGTG01000269.1 GCA_001190015.1 Candidatus Burkholderia crenata | reverse complement strand
TCACCGTCACCGGTTGCGGGCCATTCAGCTTCAGCATTGGCGCCGTGGTACGACCATCTACCGGGAAGAACTACGCGTGTTGGGAGCGTCTGCTGAGATCGCGCGACAGGTGGCGGCAAACAGTCGCCGCTGGTGGCGCAATAGCGGCAAGCTACTCAACAGCGTGTTGCCCATCGCCTACTTTGACCAGTTGGGTTTGCCTCGACTCATAACCTCAACTTCTCGAACCGCCCGGTGCGGACCCGTATGCCGGATGGTGTGGCAAGGGTACGGCCTTATGGTCGGTCGTCCCCTATGCCGATTATTTGGAGCTTGTTCAGGCGCTCTGTCGATTCAGCCAAAAGGGCGATGACTTGACGTGCTGAGCAGGCAAACGCGTTTCGTTTCTTCATAGCTCCTATGCCGTTCGGCGGACTGGTGATCGGGCACGTGCCTTGCCACACTTGCGTTCATGAGCTGCCGGATTTCAGTTACGCCGAACGGGATGAAGCCGCGCTTGCTGAACGACTGATCAATAGGGATGGCGGCACATGGAACCTGTATAGTATAACTCACTGGGCAGACAACCGGGCTATAAAGGGAAATGGGACGTCGGAAGCCGCGTGGCAGAACTTGGGACTGCTTCTCGAGCTTGCCCGAAGTCGATCCCGGCAATCCTCGTGCCGCCCGGTGCCCGCGCCGTGATAGTTGCGCCGTATCCGGACGACGAAATTCTCGGCACGGGTGGCCTGCTGGCGCAATTGTCCGATCTCGGTAGCAAGGTGTTGATTATAGCGGTGACCGACGGCACCGCGAGCCATCCTGATTCGCCGGAATGGCCGGCAGCGCGACTCGCCGCCACCCGTCCGCAAGAAACACGGGACGCGCTACAGCGCCTGCGCATGAAGCACGTTGCGCTGGTTCGGCTGCGCCTTCCAGATGGCGGCGGAGAAACGTTCGAGTCGCAATTGACGGAAGCGTTGAAAGCTCACCTTGAACCAGGCGACGTCATGTTCGGAACCTGGCGTTTCGACGGCCATCCCGACCACGAATCGTTCGGGATGGCAGTGACCGCTGTTGCGGGTGCGCTTGACCGGCCCTGTGTGGAAGTCCCCGTGTGGACCTGGCACTGGGCGACACTCGAGGATTCACGCGTACCCTGGAGTCACGCCCGCCGCATTGTGCTGGATACGGCCACGCTTGCCCGCAAGATTCACGCGATCCAGGCATTTCGCAGCCACATGTGAACGGCAATCAGAAAGCGAGGCCAGATGGCGGCGTCGATCAGAAATGCGAAACGATCT
>LGTG01000268.1 GCA_001190015.1 Candidatus Burkholderia crenata | reverse complement strand
CGTACGAACTGCAACTGGCTGTGCAGGTTAACAAGACGCCGTATGTTCGCTTCGACCTGAACGATTACACGATCCCGCATACGCACGTGCGACGCACGCTCACGGTACGGGCCGATGCACAACAAGTCCGCATTCTTGACGGCGCCAATCTGCTCGCTAGCCATGAGCGTAGTTACTTACGATCGCGGCGCACAAATCGAAATTGCAGCGCACATCGAAAGCCTAGTCGAGCGCAAGCGCAAAGCTCGTCACCATCGTGGCCTGGACCATCTGAGCCGGACCGCGCCGGCCAGTCAGGCCCTGATAACGCGGCGGCAATCTGGGCAAACATTACATCTCATTTGCTGAGCCTGCTCGATCGCTATGGCGCCGCCGAACTGCAGGCTGCCATTGAGGAGACCCTCGCCAGTGGCGCGGCGCCTCATCCGAATCCGGTCCGTCTGGCGCTTGAGTGCGGTGCCATTGTAGGTCTCGCCAAGTCCGGGCCGAAACGATGTTGAATAGCTCTTATACGGAGCCACGCCGCTGTCGAACAGATAAACGAGGCCGGCGCGATACGTAAATTTATTGCCGTCGTTGGTTTTCGTCGTGTTGGCGAGACGATCGATGGTCTTCGAGGTCGACCAGTTCTGCCGGCCGCTCAGTGACGCAATCCAGCGTCCGAAGCGGATCTGGTCCTGGACATACACGCCCACCTGGTCGAGCTGGTGCTTCACGCTGTAGTGCACATCCGGCAACACGATGTTCGCGCCGTAGACCGGGTTGTACAGGTCGAGCGACGGCGCGCTCGCATCCTGTTCTGCCCAATGGTCGACGGAGTGAAGGTAATCAACGCCGAACAGCATGGTATGCGACAGCGGACCGGTATTGAATTTCGCTTCGGCCTGATTGTCCACCACGAACGTGTCCACGCTGGCAAAATCGCTTTGTACGCGTAGCGGTCGAGCTTGCGTTGATCGGCTTCCAGCCCCGCATTGCCGATCAGGTCCTCTGTCAGGGCCGTGTGCGTGTACCGCAGGTTCTGGCGCACTTTAAGGTTGTCGCTGAAAGCGTGTTCGAACTGCCACCCCACCGACTCTTCCTTGCGGCGGAAAGTATCGAAGTTTGTGTCGCGATCATAAAAACCCGTGTCGATTTGTCCGTTGGGGTTGCTCAGCAATGTCCCGACTGCAGGCAAGTCCACGGACGGGTTACCTCCATCGCGATAACCGTAGTGCGCAAGCAACGTGAACGAGGTGTCCGCGTTCGGCTTCCACGTCAGCGCCGGTGCTGTGTAAAAGCGCTTGTCCTGCACGAATGCCGTCTGCGTGCCGGAACTTGTGGCGAGGCCCGTCAGCCGATACAGCAACGTGCCGTCCTTGTTGACGGGACCGCTGAAGTCGAAGTGCGTGCCGACTTCGCCGTATGTGCCGGTTTCAACCGAGATTTCATGCAATGGTTCTTCAGTGAGCTTTTTCGTCACGAGGTTGACGAGGCCGCCCGGATAAGCCTGCCCGTACAACACGGAAGCGGGCCCGCGCAAGACTTCAACTCGTTCGAGCCCATACGTTTCGACAGCTGGCACGAGCACGGAGAAAAACGTCTGCGTGTTAAGGCCGTCGATAAACGGGAAGTTCTGTAGAAAACCACGCACCATGAAAAAATCTTCGCGGGTATCGGCGCCGCCATAAACCTCGGCATTGACACCGGGGGTATAACGCAGCGCTTCGCCCACGGTGTTAGCCGCCTGGCCGCGAGCTGATCGCTGCCGAACGTCATTCCCGTGACGGCACGAACATGGACCTCTGCAAATGGGGTTTCGTGAGGTGTGGCATGCGCATGAGGAGGCGCAGCTTGTGTATGTGACTCGGGGTGTGCTGCGGATTTTCACGCATCACGGCATGTGGACTTTGCCGCCTTACAACGCAATCTGGCTACCGCCCCGTTACGCACGAACTGCATGCCATAGGCGAAGTGGCGGCGCGCAGCGCTTATATTTCGCGGAGGCCGACCCGTTCGTCGATGCCCATCCGTTCTGCCAGGTCCTACTTGTCAACGAATTGCTTAATGCGTTGATTGGCCGAATGGCCGCTGCTAATGCCGAGCCGGGGGGAATCGCGCTGGTAACCCCGCTGTTGTTATTCGAGTTGTCGCTGGCGGGCAAGGTATTGACTGGAACGCTGGCATTGCCGGACGACCGCTGGTTGCGTGCAATTTGCGAACGTCTGCTCGAAAGCCCTGAAAACAACGACAAGCTGGATCGATGGAGCGAACGCGTCGGCGCAAGTCCCCGCACGCTGGCGCGTTTGTTTCGCCGCGAGACCGGACTGGGATTCGCGCAGTGGCGTCAGCAGTTGAGGCTTGTCGAAGCAGTCGCAAGGCTTGCGCTGGACGTGCCGGTTTCTGTCATTGCAAGCGAGTTGGGGTATGGCAGTTCGAGCGCTTTTATCGCCATGTTCAGGAAGACCCTTGGCGATACACCGCAACGCTATCTGCAGCGGCACGCCGGTTGATCCAAGGCCGGGCTAAGCACACGTGCTGGCGCTCATGTGCAGCGCCCCACGCGTTTCCATCTCAACACTTCGGCAGCAAACGCTCTATGTCGAAGGTCGACTTGCCGTCCGGATTCCTGCTGGCTGAACTCTTCGCGCCAGATTATTCGATGTCCGGCAGGCCCAGTTGTCCGGCTTCTCAACTCGGTGTCTGCCGGCTCGACCAGTCATCGGAGCCGAATGCGGGCTTCGGGTCGGACACCGACTGCTACATCCCGACAATAGAGGGCGGCCGATACACATGGATAGGCGCCACGGACAGCGAGACCTGCTTGTCGGCTGCTTGTCGGCTGCTTGTCGGCGGCCGGGTCAGCGGCGTGTGCTTCTGCCATGAAGCAAAGCGATCCAGAGGCCATGGCTGTCGCCAGCAAGCTCCCGCGTAAGGTGAAAGCGAGGCGGTTCATGCATGTACTTCCGTTGTGAGAACCCGATGACGGGTGCGACGTGAACGTCCAGGCAAAGGCGAAGCGTTCCGTCAAATGAAAATGCGATTTCACTTACTGATCCTTTTGCAGTTCGCCGTTATATCAATACGCGGTTCAAATCGTTAATTCGTTGCATTTGATTAAATTAACCACGCAGGCGTGCCATTAATTGTTATTGCAAATAACAAAACTATCGAAGCATTCTTACTTTTGAGTCGTTTTGAATAAAAAGCTTATAAATAATAACGCCAAAAACGTAATTAGGATCGCTCCGATTGGTGTTACGCGTCATTGCAATTTAATCTTTCGCTTCGTTGCGAGATTCAAATCAATGAAAGAATTCGTGAAGTCATATTCACGACGAATGCTTAGCAGGCTGTTGAAAAGCGCCCCGCCATGACAACCGAAGCAGTGTTCAAGAGGTTTGCACATGCATTTGCTGCTGAATTGCGGGTTCGCCGGGTGGTTTTGGCAGGCAGTGCGCAGGCATGCCAGCCCGGCGCCGTACGATACTCGCACCATGGCGGCTCATTGCAACGCTTGTAGCACCACGCTTGGCATTCGGGCCATGCGGGTCA
>LGTG01000267.1 GCA_001190015.1 Candidatus Burkholderia crenata | reverse complement strand
ACACCAGCCGAGGCGTTTGAAGAGTTAATACTCGCAACCTAAATGATGGTGTTGCAATGACTGCTTGAACCTAAGTAGGGTTTTGGCGCTTTTTTCGCCTACCCTCATTCGGCTGTTCGGCATAGTCTTGATACGTTCACCGGAATCTATTTGAGATATTGCGGTGATATCGTTATTTCTGGATGGCGATCCACGTGCGCTCTTTCGGCCAGGTTTCTTTTGAATCCGGACGCCGCTTTCGCGTAATGCGCGCCCGATCCGCAGTGTCTCGGACTTCTATATGACAACGCAAACCATCCGGTTTTTTCAGCACAACGCTATCCGCGAAGTGCGCGACGTACCCGCCTCCCGTAAGGTACTGCGAGCATGACCAATGCACTGGCACCAAAGAGGGCTGCGCCGAAGGCGACTGCGAGTTATTGGTGAACTCGATGCGAACGGCCAGCCCGTCCTCAAAGCGGTGAACGCCTGCATCCAGTTCATGCCGACACTTGATGGCCGGGCACTCTTTACTGTGGAAGACCTGCGCGCCAAGGACGGCACGCTGCATCCGGTCCAGCAAGCCATGATCGATTGCCACGGCTCGCAATGCGGCTTCTGTACGCCGGGTTTCGTGATGTCGATGTGGACGCTGTATCAAAATCAGCCCGCCGACGCAGGCCTCCCCACCCGCGACGAAATCAACGCCGCCCTCGGCAATCTCTGCCGCTGCACGGGCTATCGGCCGATCGTGGATGCATCGCAGAAAATGTTCGAGTACCCTCGCGCTCCCCTCGATCGCGACCATCTCAAACGCCAGCTCGAAAGCATCTAGCGCAAGGAAACGTTCGAATACGCCGCGCCCGACGCACGCGGCGCAGCATTCGGCCACCCGACGTTCTTCGCGCCCGTCTCGCTCGCCGAGTTCGCCCGCTTGCGCGCCGGCCAGTGGCTGACCATCGGCGCTGCGGCGTCGCTGGAAGATTTGTATGGCGCGCTCTCGTCGGTTTATCCGGAACTCGCGAAATTGTGGGCGCGCTTTGCGTCAAAACTTATCCGCAACGCCGGCACGCTCGGCGGCAATGTGGCGAACGGTTCGCCCATCGGTGACTCCATGCCCGCGCTGATCGCGCTCGATGCGGAAATCGTGCTGCAGAAAGCCACCAAAGTCCGCACGATGCCGCTCGACGCCTTTTATCTCGGCTATCAAAAATCTGCGCTGGAACCCGGCAAATTTGTTGCGGGGACTCGGGTGCCGCTGTAATCGGCGAAATTGCGCTTCCGGACCCACAAGATATCCAAGCGCTACGACCAGGACATCTCGGCTGTGTGCGCCGCGTTCGCCGTGACGCTCGACGGCACCCGCGTAAGCGGCCGCACGTTCGGCGGCATGGCCGCCCCGCGCCCAAACGGGCATCGAATGCGGAAGCCGTGCTGGTGAAAGAAGAGTGGAACGAGGCCAATGTGGAAGCGGCCATGCGCGCGCTGGACGTCGACTTCCAGCCGCTCACCGACATGCAGGCGTCGAGCGCGTACTGCAGCAAGGTGGCACGCAACGTGCTGTGGTGTTTTTTCTTCGAGACCCGTGAGGATTCGCCGCTCGCACTCCACGATGTCAACGCGTTCGCATTCGACGTGCAATGAGCGGCCTAACGTCGTATCAATCACATCAGCCGCGCCACACCAAGCTTTAAGGACCACGCGATGAACAAGCGTACCGATCCACACCACATCGACCGTGCTGCCGACAACGCACTCGCACTACAAACCGGCGCGACAAAAAAACCGCAGCGCGCAGCGATCGGCGTCGGCTTGCCGCACGAATCGGCGAACCTGCATGTCAGCGGCGAAGCGACTTACGTTGATGACACCGGCGAAGTGCGCGGCACGCGGCGCTCGGCTTGTCGCGGCATGCGTATGCGCGCATTGTCTCGATCAATCTCGACCTCGTCCTGGCCGCGCCCGGCGTGATCGCCCTGTTCACCGCCGACGACATCCCCGGCGAGAACAATTGCGGCTCCGTGCTCCACGACGAACCGATCCTAGCGAAAGAAGAAATGCTGTACTTCGGACAACCGGTGTTCGTGGTGATCGCGGAAAAGCACGATCTCGCGCGCCGTGCGGCAGCGCTGGCGAAGAGCGAAGAAGTGATCCGATACGAACCACTCGAAGCCACCCTGACTCGGCGCGACGCCAAAGCGAAACAGCAGTTCGTGCTGCCGCCGCTGCATCTCAAACGCGGGGATCCGGACGGAAAAATCGCGTCGGCAGCGCATCGGCTGCAAGGTGAATTCGAAGTCGGCGGGCAGGAGCAGTTCTATCTCGAAGAGCAGATTGCCTATGCCATTCCGAAGGAACTCGACGGCTTGCTTGTCTACAGTTCCACGCAGCATTCGAGCGAGATGCAGCATCTGGTTGCGCACATGCTCGACTGGCCGACGCATAACGTCATCTACGAATACCGCCGGATAGGCGGCGGTTTTGGCGGCAAGGAATCGCAGTCGGGGATCTTTGCGTGCATCGCTTCGCTGGTGGCGCATTTGCTGCATCGGCCGGTGAAATTGCGCGCGGATCGTGACGACGACTTCATGATCACCGGCAAACGCCACGACGCCATCTACACCTACGAAGCCGGTTTCGACGACGACGGCCGCCTGCAAGGCGCGCGCGTGGAAATCGCGTTGCGCGCGGATTATTCGGCGGATCTGTCGGGCACTGTAGCCACCCGCGCCGTCTGCCACTTCCGACAACGCGTATTACCTGCAGGACGTCGATATCACCGCGCTCTGCTGCCGTACCAACACGCAGTCGAACACGGCGTTCCGTGGTTTCGGCGGTCCGCAAGGCGCGCTGGTAATGGAAATCATGATGGATGAAATCGCCCACCGGCTGAAGCGCGACCCCATCGATATCCCCCGCGTGAACTACTACGGCATCACCGAGCGCAACGTAACGCCGTACGGCCAGACCGTGGAAGACAACGTGATCGCGCCGCTGACCGACGAACTGGTGGCTCGAGTGCGTATCTGCGGCGGCCCAAGGCAATTGCCGCGTTCAATCAAACGAGTCCCGTGCTCAAGCGGGGCATCGCTTTCACGCCGGTCAAGTTCGGCATCTCGTTCAACGTACCGTTCCTGAACCAGGCGGGTGCGCTCGTACATGTCTATAAAGACGGCTCCGCGCTCGTGAATCACGGCTGTACCGAGATGGGCCAGGGCCTGAACACGAAGGTCGCACAAGTCGTAGCGAACGCGCTGGGCTTGCCGTTGTCGCGCGTGCGTGTGACCGCCACCGATACCTCGAAGATCGCGAATACGTCGGCCACCGCCGCGTCCACCGGCAGCGACCTGAACGGCAAGGAGGCCGAAGCCACCGCGCTCACCATTCGCGGACGGCTCGCGGAACTCGCCGCGAAGCAGCTCGGCGGACACGCGGAAGACGTGCGTTTTCACGACGGCGCGGTCGAGTCGAACGGCGGCCAGATGCCGTTCGACCAACTTGTCGGGGCGGCCTATCTGACGCGCGTGCAGTTGTGGTCGGATGGCTTTTACGCCACGCTCAAGGTCAACTGGGATTCGAAAACGCTGACCGGCCAGCCCTTCTACTACTTCGCGTATGGCGCGGCCATCTAGGAAGTGGTCGTGGATACGCTCACCGGCGAGTGGCGCCTGTTGCGCACTGACATCCTCCAAGACGCGGGGCAGTCGATCAATCCATCGCTCGATATCGGTCAGGTGGAAGGTGGTTTTGTCCAGGGCATGGGCTAGCTCACAACAGAAGAGAAGAACTCTGGTGGAATCGCGACGGCCGCTTGATGACGCATGCGCCGTCCACGTACAAGATTCCGTCGGTGAGCAACATCCCGGCCGCAATGAATGTCGCACTCTACGATAACCAGAACGTCGAGCCAACCGTGTTTCGCTCGAAAGCCGTGGGCGAACCACCGTTGCTGCTCGGTTTCTCGGTGTTGCTGGCCATCCGCGCCGCAGTGGCGTCGGTGGCGCCAGACTCGGGCGACGCACCCGCCCTGCGCGCCCCGGCCACGCCCGAGTCGATCCTGAATCGCTTGACGCACAGGCATCGAAAACGCTCGCCGCAACAGCGCCGAACGTCGCTCAGCCTGCGCCGGTCAACTAACGAACCCCGGAGTCTATTCGATGCAAGCCTGGCTGCACGATCTGCAACACCTTCTCGCACACGGCGACGCCATCGTGCTGGTGACGATCGCGCGCGTGAAAGGCTCGGCGCCCGCGAAGCGCGGCACGAAGATGATCGTCACACGCGACGACGCACGCCACGCCATTGGGGGCGGCCATCTAGAATGGAAGGCTATCGAAACGGCGCGGCAGGTCCTGAGAGACGATGCACGCAGTCTGCAAATGCGCCGGCTCGAGCGTTTCGCGCTTGGCCCGAGCCTCGGCCAGTGCTGCGGCGGCGCGGTCGTGCTGGCGTTCGAACGGCTGGATATAAGCGATCTTGGCTGGGTCACGTCGTTGAACAAACGCATGGCGCAGAAACTATCCACCGTACGCAGCGTCGGCTTTGGCCCGATTCAGGACGGAGTGGTTATCTCTGACCCGGAAACCGGGCGTGACCGGTCCGGATTGCTTGCTCTGGGACGGTGCGGGGTTCGATGGAAGCGGCGCATTGCTGACCGAAACCATTGCGTTGCGCGAGTTTCCAGTCGTGCTGTTCGGTGCCAGCCACGTGGTCGTGACGCTGGTCAGGGTGCTCGCGAATTTGCCCTGCCACGTAGTATGGGTGGACGAGCGCGATGAAACCTTCCCGCCCATAGACCGGCTCCCCCCGAACGTCACGATGGACGCCAGCGGAATCCCGGAAGCCGCCGTGGACGAAGCGCCGGCCAATAGTTACTTTTTGGTGATGACGCACAACCACGCGCTCGATCTTGCGCTCGCCGAACGTATCCTCCGGCGCAGCGATTTCGCCTACTTCGGCATGATCGGTTCGCATACGAAGAAGGTGCAGTTCCAACGGCGGCGTTGGGTTGAATAGAAGCGAAGTGACCAGGGGCCTTTGCTGCTAGCCCGTGGTTGTTGGCCTGCTCGTGCTCAAAATGGATCGTCGACATCGGTCAGGC
>LGTG01000020.1 GCA_001190015.1 Candidatus Burkholderia crenata | reverse complement strand
CCCAACTGGGTGGCTATCTGGCCCGAGCCAATGATCCTCCTCCGGGCAATATCGTTGTCTGGCGAGGATTGGTAAGGCTTACAGATATCCTGCTCGGTTTCGAACTCGCCGAAAAATATGGGTAATTGCAAGACAATTGCCGCCGCGACGACCTTCGTATTCGGCGCCACGTCCCGCCGCCAGATCGACGATGACCGAACCCGGTTTCATCTGCTGGACGGTTTCCGCCACAATCAAAGTAAGCGCGAGACGGCCGGGAATCAGCGCGGTCGAAATGACGATATCGGCTTGTTTCGCACGTTCGGCAACCAGCACTGATTGCCGTGCGAGCCAGCTGGCAGGCATGGGACGGGCATAACCCCCCACGCCGACCGCGGCTTCGCGTTCTTCATCGGTTTCGTAGGCCACTTCCAGAAACTTCGCGCCCAGCGATTCGATTTGTTCCTTCACCGCAGGACGGCCATCGGATGCTTCGATTACCGCGCCCAGCCGCTTGGCCATGGCGATAGCCTGCAAGCCCGCCACGCCTGCGACGACAACACGTCCAGGTTCTGTGCATGCGTGGTCCGCGGCACGGCTTACAGGGCGAACGCGATAATTCCGGAGGCAGCCAGGCGCGCGTTGTTCTCGGCGTTGAAAGGATCGAGCATGCCGGCAATCACCGCGCCGGACTTCAGCAGCGGCAATTCGGCTTCGTTGGGCGAATGGACCTTGAGGACGAGATCGGCGGCGAACGCGGTGTTTGCATCGACCAGCTCGACGCCGGCAGTGGCGAAGGCATCGTCGATATAACTCGCTGGCACACCCGCGCCGCGCTGCACTGTGACCCGGTGACCTTGCGACACGAGCTTCTTGACCGTCTCCGGCGTGACGGCGACTCGCGCCTCGTTCGCCCGCGTTTCGGCAGGCACTCCGATATGCATCTTCAATCTTCCTCACGTTCTAGTTTTTGATTTGGCCGTGTGCAGTCGCTCGCGCGTTTGCAGCAACAATCCTGCATGGGACCAGAGTAAGCGCTAAAGCGCCAACTCTGGTCGACACAAGGGAGACGCCTGTGCACGTGATTAAGCGGTTCTTTAAGCTGTTATTTGCGACTGATTGTCACTGTAACCGAAACATTCGCGAAAAATGACGCCATCGGATAACAACCTGCACGAACCTCGCGGGCGACGTAAAAACGCGCAAAACGTTAAAATACGGTCCCATGAAACCAGAACCATGGACGCCGCGCGTGACGATCGCGGCAATTTTGGAGCGGGATGGGCGCTTTCTCGTGATCGAGGAGCGCACGTCGGACGGGCTCAAGATTAATCAGCCGGCCGGGCATCTGGAAGCAGGAGAAACACTTGTCGATGCCGTGAAGCGCGAGACACTCGAGGAAACGGCGCACCGTTTCGAGCCGGAGGCGCTTGTCGGCACGTATCTCACCCACTTCGAGCGGCCGGGAAGGTCGGTCACGTATTTGCGGTTTACGTTCTGCGGCACGACGTCGGGCGAACTGCCGGGCAGGGCGCTGGATTCGGGCATTGTGCGGGCCATGTGGTTTACCGCCGACGAATTGCGTGCCTGCGCTGACCGACACAGGTCGCCGGCCGTGCTGGAATGTCTCAATCACTACCTCGCCGGGCGGCGCGTGCCGCTCGACTTCATTCATACGCATTCGGTCGCGCCGGTGCAGGTTCAGGGTTTGAATTCAGCTTCAGGTACCTAATTCAGACAAGTAACGTAGAGAGCAAAATGAGCAAGGCCGGAAAACAGAAAGTCGTGGTGGGTATGTCGGGCGGCGTGGATTCGTCGGTGACCGCATGGCTGCTCAAGGAGCAGAGCTACGACGTGATCGGCCTGTTCATGAAGAACTGGGAAGATGACGACGACAGCGAATACTGCTCGACGCGGCAGGACTGGATCGACGTGGTGTCGGTGGCGGATCTGATCGGCATCGACGTGGAAGCGGTCAACTTCGCGGCCGAATACAAGGATCGTGTGTTCGCCGAATTCCTGCGGGAATATTCGGCCGGCCGCACGCCGAATCCGGACGTACTGTGCAACGCCGAGATCAAGTTCAAAGCCTTCCTCGACCACGCAATGTCGCTGGGCGGCGAGACCATCGCGACGGGGCATTACGCCCGCGTGCGTGAGCGTGACGGGCTGTTTGAACTGCTGAAGGCCACGGATTCGACCAAGGATCAGTCTTACTTTTTGCATCGGCTGAATCAGGCGCAATTGTCGAAGACGCTGTTTCCTCTGGGCGAGATGCCCAAGACGAAGGTCCGCGAAATCGCGGCGCAGATCGGCTTGCCGAATGCGGCGAAGAAGGATTCCATGGGCATTTGTTTTATTGGCGAACGGCCGTTTCGCGAGTTCCTGAACCGCTATCTGCCGACGCAACCCGGTCCGATGAAAACGCCCGATGGCAAGGTGATTGGCGAGCATGTCGGGCTGGCGTTCTATACGTTCGGTCAGCGAAAAGGTATCGGGCTTGGCGGCAGCAAGGACGGTAGCGGCGACCCGTGGTTAGTCGCGGGGAAGGACATGGCGTCCAACACGCTTTACGTGGTGCAAGGGCATGACCACCCGTGGCTGCTGTCGCACTCGCTTGTGGCCGGCAATACCAGTTGGGTCGCGGGCGCCGCGCTAGTCGAAGGCACGGTTTGCGCTGCCAAGACACGGTACCGGCAGTCGGATGTGCCCTGCGTGATGGGTGCGTCGGGTCCGATGGATGGTCGTTTTGAACTCCGTTTCGACGACGCCCAATGGGCCGTCACACCCGGACAATCGGCCGTCCTTTATCAGGGCGATGTGTGTCTGGGCGGCGGGATCATTGAATCGGCGGCAACTGCGCAGCCTATGCACCGAGACGCGGGAGCCGCGCTGCTGACCGCACGATAGGCGATTCTCTCAGTACATCGCGCTGGTTCGAAGCGGGCTGCGGCTCGCTTTTTTGTTGTGCTGAATTCGCCAGAAAACGCGCTCAAATCAGTAATTCACAAAAAATCGGTACATACCCGGTGAGGCTGGAGACGCTCTGAGCAGTCCAGAGGGAAGAAATTCGACCCCGTGCGTTGAAAATTCTTGACTACCTGTCTTCTGATAGATAAATTAGTGCCATGGGATCTTGTTGCATGAGTTCGGCAAGAGAAGTTGATCGATAGCAACGCTGCGGCACCTATGCAGCATCAGCACAACAATACTGTGGAAGTAGCGAGCCAGAACCGAAATGAATATCGACAAAGCCCCCGACAAAAATACTGTGCGCGAGCAATTGCTCGATCACGCCCAGGTTTTGCTGATGACTCGCGGCTACAACGGGTTCAGTTATCGGGATCTGTCGGTGCTAGTGGGCGTGAAGACATCGAGTATTCACTATTACTTCCCGTCGAAGGAAAATCTGGTGCTCGAAGCGGTGAATACGTACAGCGCGGACGTGATGTCGTCTATTTACGCCATCGACAGCTCCGCCTCCGCCGAGAAAAAGCTCGATCTGTATGTGAAGTTGTTCGGAAAAATCGTGGGCGAAGGCGATCAGGTTTGTCTTTGCGGAATGCTTGCCGCAGATATTGAATCGCTTCCCGAAGATGTCCGCCATGCGGTCCAGGCTTTCTTCAAAACTAACGAAACCTGGCTGGCAAAGGTGCTGGCCGAAGGTGAGAAGCAAGAAACCCTGAGAGTGAACGGAAAGCCGGAAGTGACGGCTCGTGCATTGTTCGCAGCGTATCAGGGAAGTTTGCTGGCCTGCCGTTTGTTTCATACGAAGGTGCGCCTGGATGAAGTGACGCAAACGGTGAAACGTTAATTCACGATGTGGGTGAAAACGCTTTGCGAATGAGTTGAAAGGGCATGGTTGCAGCCGTCCAGTCGTCGTCGTTGAGATAATTGTCAAGAATGATTAAGCGTGTACCAAAACTAGCACTTATCGATTTATCTATCTTAAGATAGGTAGATTTTGATTGCCGATTTTATGCGTAAGCGCGTTATTTTGACGGTATTTTTACCGTCATCCAAAAGGCATCGACGGGAAAGCCAAGAGCGCGATCCGGTCTGCAAATGAAAGATCGGCATCGGCGTTTTTGCGATTTGGCCAATCAAGCTGGCTTGCCATGAATTGGGACTGATGCAGGGCGGTTTCAATGGTGAAGTGCAACAAGTGCAACAGGGGGTTTAGTGTCTAGAGCTTGGAGATTGGCTTGCTGAAGCAAGGGTTGCAGCGAAGACCTCGAATGGCGAATGGAACGCGTGAGTGGCGCGTGGGCGGCTGTTCAGGCTGTCGGCGATCGCGTCGAGTTCGTCCTGACTGTAGACCGAGAGGTCCGTGCCTTTAGGCAAATACTGGCGCAGCAACCCGTTGGTGTTTTCGCAAGTACCGCGTTGCCAGGGACTATGTGGGTCGCAGAAGTACACGTTCACGCCGGTGGCGGCGGTGAGTTCCTGATGGCGCGACATTTCTTTGCCTTGGTCGTAAGTAAAGCTTTGCCGTAACGGCGCAACAATCGAATTGAGTTTAGCGGAGAAGCCCGCTAGCGCTGACGCGGCGGTGGTGTCCTCCATCTTGGCGAGCAGCACCAGGCGGCTGGTGCGCTCGACCAGAAAGCCGACAGAGGATTGATTGTTCGCACCCTTGATGAAGTCGCCTTCCCAGTGACCTGGCAGCAATTGGTCTTCAATTTCGGGCGGCCGCACGTGGATACTTACCATGTCGGGAATCTGTCCGCGCCGGTCTGTGCCCCGCGTGCGTGACATGCGCGCGCTGTGGCCGTGGCGCAGGCAGGCAATGAGTTCACCGCGCGGCTGAGCATAGATAGCCGTGTAGATGGTTTCGTGCGAGACGTGCTGGAGCCGGTTGGATACATACATTTCAGTATACCCGATATCTGCTGGGGCGACCATTTCCACTCAAGCAGGGGGCGAATTCAACCGGTCGTTGCAACATCTCGAAATT
>LGTG01000266.1 GCA_001190015.1 Candidatus Burkholderia crenata | reverse complement strand
GTTGCGGGCCATTCAGCTCAAGCATTGGTGTCGTGGTACGACTCTCTACCGAGAACTGCGCGTGTTGGAAGCGTCTGCTGAGATCGCGCGACAGGTGGCGGCAAACAGTCGCCGCTGGTGGCGCAATAGCGGTAAGCTACTCAACAGCGTGTTGCCCATCGCCTACTTTGACCAGTTGGGTTTGCCTCGACTCATAACCTCAACTTCTCGAACCGCCCGGTGCGGACCCGCATGCCGGGTGGTGTGAGGGGTACGGCCTTACGGTCGTCCCCTATGCCGATAGGCGCAATGGTCGTGCCGGGCTCGGGCTCAGTGCGTCGGCAGGCTGAAGTGGAAGGCATCGCGGAGATTTTAAAAACAGCCGGCTTCGAATGGCGCGAGCCGGGATGCTCGATGTGTCTCGCGATGAACGATGACTTCCTCGAAGCGGGCGAGCGCTGTGCATCCACGACTAATCGCAACTTCGAAAGCCGACAAGGACGCGGCGGCCGCACGCCATCTGATGAGTCCCGCGATGGCCGCCGCTGCCGCGCTGACTGGCAAGATCACCGACGTCCGTTCGCTGGAGAATCACCATGACTAATGTGACCACGATTGAAGGCAGCGCGATGCCGTTGCCGATCGAGAACCTCGACACCAATCAGATCATGCCGAAGCAGTTCCTTCGCATCATCGGCGGGTTTGAGCAAAGGCTTGCTCTACGACCTTCGCTTCGATGAACACGGTGAACCGTTCCCAGATTGCGTGCTTAACAAACCCGCTTATAACGGTGCGCGCATCCTGATCGGCGGGGCAAATTTCGGGTGTGGATCGAGCCGGGAACATGCGGTCTGGGGACTCCAGCAATACGGTTTCGACGCCGTGATTGCACCCAGCTTCGCCGAAATCTTCTACTACAACGCGATGAACAATCGCCTGCTACTCGTGCAACTCGAACGTGAAGCGGTGGATGTATTGCTGCGCGAATCGACGGCCGCTCCGGCGTCGAAGATTCTTATCGACCTGGAAGTGCAGACGGTTCGCTCGACAACCAGCGCGCAGGTTTTCAGGTTCCCGCTGGGCGCGCGCCACAAGCGTATGGTGATCGAAGGCATGGACACGATCGACCTGACGCTGATCGCTCTCGCCGACATGACATAGAAGCCTTTGAAAAGCGCCACTTCGAGCTCCATCCCTGGGCTGCGGTGATGTAGCCAACGCGGCTGCCGCCGCACTCATGTAAAGACACCGTGATTCCGACCGCTTTGACGTAAGCCAAAGCGGCAGGGACACGTTTTGCCCAAAACAGGAGGAGACATGAAACGCAAGCCGTTCTACCGGATTCTGCTTAAGTTCAAGCAGTCGTTGCAACACCATCATTTAGGTTGCGAATATCAACTCTTCAAACGCCTCGGCTGGTGTCTTCCAATCGAGGGCTTTGCGTGGTCTGCAATTAAGCGCGTTCGCAACTGCGTCGAGTTTTCGCTCGGAGTATCGACTAATGTCGGTGCCTTTAGCAGGCTGTTGAAAAGCGCCCCGTCATGACGACCGAAGCAGTGTTCAAGAGGTTTGCACATACAATTTGCACATGCAATTTGCTGCTAAATTGCGGGTTCGCCGAGTGGTTTTGGCAGGCAGTGCGCAGGCACGCCGGCCCGGCGCCGTA
>LGTG01000265.1 GCA_001190015.1 Candidatus Burkholderia crenata | reverse complement strand
CGCCGTGGTACGACCATCTACCGGGAACTGCGCGTGTTGGGAGCGTCTGCTGAGATCGCGCGACAGGTGGCGGCAAACAGTCGCCGCTGGTGGCGCAATAGCGGCAAGCTACTCAACAGCGTGTTGCCCATCGCCTACTTTGACCAGTTGGGTTTGCCTCGACTCATAACCTCAACTTCTCGAACCGCCCGGTGCGGACCCGCATGCCGGGTGGTGTGGCAGGAGTATGGCCTTATGGTCGTCCCCTATGCCGATACCTTCAACGGATCAACTCTCTCAGCTACCAATTCCAATAATCCATGAGCGAAACATCTGCATCGACCCGAGCGAAAAAGACCGGCGCCCAACATGGCGACAATCAGTTTCGCCTGTTGCGCGAACGTCGTTTTGCGCCGTTCTTCTGGACGCAATTTCTCGGCGCGCTCAACGACAACGTCTTCAAGGTCGGCTTTACGTCGCTGGTCACGTTTTCAGGCCGCGCGCTTTTCAGGTGTCGATCCGAAAACGGCCATTTTCCTGATCTCTGCCATCTTCATCATCCCCTTTGTGCTTTTTTCCGCGACATCAGGCCAGGTCGCCGATAAATATACGACAAGGCCAGGCTCACGCGCTTCGTGAAGACGTTCGAAATCGTGGTGATGCTGATTGGCGGCCCGGCGGCCGGGTTGACCGAACACGGCGCCATGTTGCTTGCCGTGTGCTGCGTGACAGTTGCGCTGATCGGGCGTGTCGCGTCGGGTTTCGTACCGAAAACCGCAGCGCTGCAGCCCGATCTGAACATCAACTGGAACCCGTTCAGCGAGACCTGGCGTAACCTCGCGCTCGCGCGTCAGGACCGGACCGTGGTGTTCTTGAGCCTGCTCGGGATTTCGTGGCTGTGGTTTGTCGGCACAACGTTTCTCACGTCGTTCTTCAACTTCGCGAAGGACGTCCTGTCGGCGAATCCGGACGTCGTAACCGGGCTGCTCGGCACGTTTTCGATTGGTATCGGCATCAACGTTTTCGCCATTGACCTGTTTTTTGCCAGCCACGACATTGCGCCAGCGGGTCATCTGATGGGCGTCGGCGAGTTTCTTCAAATGGGCGTGCACTGGCGCATCCTGGCCGACCTGTTCCTGCTCGCCATGTTCGGCGGTTTCTACAGCGTGCCGCTCTACGCGCTGATCCAGTCGCGCAGCCAGCCGACGCACCGCGCGCGCATCATTGCCGCGAACAACATCCTCAATTCGTTTTTCATGATCGTGTCGGCGTTGATGGCGGTCGGCCTGACGTCGGCGGGCGTTGGTATTCCTGGGCTGTTTCTTACCACGGCGTTGCTGAATATCGTAGTGGCCGCGTATATCTATTCACTCGTGCCCGAGTTTCTGCTGCGCTTTCTCGCATGGATCCTCGTGCATACGTTCTACCGGATCAGGCTGGTGAACGCCGAGCGCATTCCCGAGCACGGTGCGGCGGTGCTGGTTTGCAATCACGTCAGTTTCGTCGATGCCATCGTGATCATGTCGGAAAGTCCGCGGCCGATTCGCTTCGTGATGGATTACCGGATTTTCCGCTCGCCGCCGGTCGGCTGGCTGTTCCGTCACGTCAAGGCCATTCCGATCGCACCGGCTCACGAAGACGCAAAACTGCCGGAAAAAGCCTACGATGCCTGCGGCCGCGTGCTCGCCGACGGCGATCTGGTGTGCATCTTCCCGGAGGGCAAGCTCACCCGAACTGGCGATATCAACCCGTTCCGCCACGGCATCACGGAAATTCTCCGGCGCCATTTCGCCCCGGTCGTGCCCATCGCTTTACGCGGTCTGTGGGGCAGCGTTTTTTCACGCCACGATGACAACCGCTGGCCGCGTCCCGTTCAACGCGAAGTGATGAGCCGCCTGACGCTGGCGGTAGGCGAGCCGATCGATCCTGCCGATGCCACGCCGGAACAAAGAGGTGGTCACGACGCTGCGAGGCGCTCGCAAATAAGCTCTGGCGGGCAGGTTCAAGGAGGCCCAAGGGGGCTCAAAGTGCGCTCGGCTGGCATAATCTTGGTTCTTTCGCTTTTTTCAGGACGACGCTCATGTCCGGCAATACACTCGGCACGCTTTTCACCGTCACGAATTTCGGCGAGTCGCACGGTCCCGCGATTGGCTGCGTGATCGACGGCTGCCCGCCGGGAATGGAACTCTCGGAGGCAGATATCCAGATCGAACTGGATCGACGCAAACCGGGTACGTCGCGGCATGTGACGCAGCGTCAGGAAGCCGATCAGGTCGAGATTCTCTCGGGCGTGTTCGAAGGTAAAACGACCGGTACGCCGATCGCGTTGCTGATCCGGAATACTGATCAGCGCAGCAAGGATTACGGCAATATCGCCGAGACGTTTCGTCCCGGGCATGCCGATTACACTTACTGGCAGAAGTACGGCATCCGCGATTATCGCGGCGGCGGCCGTTCGTCGGCGCGGTTGACTGCGCCGACCGTGGCTGCCGGCGCTGTAGCGAAGAAATGGCTGCGTGAGGGCATGGGTATCGAAACACGCGGGTTCATGAGCGCGCTCGGCGAAATCCTGATTCCGTTCGTTGCGTGGGAACATGTGCGCGAAAACCCGTTTTTCGCGCCGAACGCGGAAATTGTGCCGCGCCTCGAGGAGTACATGGACGCGCTGCGCAAGGATGGCGATTCGATCGGCGCGCGCATCGGCGTGATGGCGACGGGCGTGCCGGCCGGGCTGGGCGAGCCGCTTTATGACCGCCTCGACGCCGACATCGCGAAAGCGATGATGGGCATCAACGCGGTGAAAGGTGTTGAAATTGGCGCGGGTTTCGCGAGCGTCGCGCAACGTGGCTCGGTTCACGGCGACGAAATGACGCCTGAAGGGTTCGCGGCGAACAATGCCGGCGGCGTGCTGGGCGGCATTTCGAGCGGCCAGGACATTACTTTATCGATCGCGATCAAACCGACGTCGAGCATCCGCACGCCGCGCGAATCCATCGATAAAGCCGGTCATTCCGCGACGGTCGAAACCTTCGGCCGCCACGATCCGTGCGTCGGCATCCGGGCGGCGCCAATCGCTGAAGCGCTTCTTGCACTCGTGTTGATCGATCATCATGCGTTGCGGCATCGCGCGCAGAACGGCGACGTGGTGACGACGACGCCTCATATTGCTGCGCATATCGCCAAATAAAATAGCGCCGGCTCTGAGCATAAAAACCGGCGCCATTCGCAAAGCCTCAAATCCGAACAATCACATATTCGGATAATTCGGTCCGCCGCCGCCTTCCGGCGGAACCCACACAATGTTCTGCGTCGGGTCCTTGATATCGCACGTCTTGCAGTGCACGCAGTTCTGCGCATTGATCTGCAGGCGCTCGCTCCCGTTGCCGTTCTTCACGAACTCATACACCTGTCTGTGCCGGGCAATACCGTCCTTCCGGACCCGCATACGTGCGCAGATTCATATCCACCGGCACCGATGCATCCTTTAGCGTCAAATGCGCAGGCTGGTTTTCCTCGTGATTCGTATTCGATATGAACACCGACGCCAAGCGGTCGAATGTCAGCTTCCCATCCGGCTTCGGATACACGATCGGCTTGCATTGCGACGCGGGTTTGAGCGTTTCGTTATCGGCGTGCTGATGGTGCAGCGTCCACGGCACATTGCCGCCTAACAGGCTGTTAGGCTGTTGAAATTGGGTACCGTGTAAGCGGGGTTTGAGGGGCAAACGTTATGGATATCGTGTTCATAATCTTTGGCGATGGATGCGATGCGCGGATTGGATGAGATGCAAGAACCTCTGTTTACTACGGTCAAGCTGGAGGATTTCGTCCCGGCGGATCACCCGCTGAGACCAATTCGACTGCTGGTCAACGAAGCGTTGAAACGGCTCAACGGGCTATTTGGCGTCATCTATGCCGACACCGGTCGTGCCTCGATTGCACC
>LGTG01000264.1 GCA_001190015.1 Candidatus Burkholderia crenata | reverse complement strand
GGATGGTGTGGCAGGGGTACGGCCTTATGGTCGTACCCTATGCCGATCTTTTTTGTGTGTGAGGTAACCGTTTTAGGCAGGCGGGATTGGTGCAAACAGCGGCACGAACCGGGCGAATAGGCTTGGGAAAAGGGAGTTCATACCCAAATACGTGAGGTGTTTGCTCTACAATCTTTCCTCTTAAGTCCGCGAGTCATCAATGGTTCCGCACCTCGTTACGGCTCTAAACGGCCCTTTGCTCGATCTCGAGCGGAAGATACTCGACGCGACGCCGTCCATCGAACGCTGGTTCCGGCTAGAGTGGCAAGAACACACACCGCTGTTCTATTGCTCGGTCGACCTGCGCAACGCTGGTTTCAAGCTCGCTCCTGTCGACACCAACCTGTTCCCCGGTGGCTTCAACTACCTGCCGGTAGAAGTGCTGCCGCTCGCCGTGCAGGCCGCGATGGCGTCGATCGAAAAGATCTGCCCTGACGCGAAGAACCTGCTCGTGATCCCCGAGCGCCATACGCGCAACGCGTTTTATCTCGAGAACGTCACGCGGCTCGCCACAATCATGCGTCAGGCCGGGCTGAATATCCGCTTCGGCACGCTCGACGAAAACATCCACGGGCCGGTCACCATCGCGCTTGCCGACGGACAGAAGATCGTCCTTGAACCGCTCGAGCGCACGCCGCGCCGGCTGGGCTTGAAAAACTTCGATCCCTGCTCGATCCTGCTGAACAACGACTTGTCCGGCGGCATTCCGCCCGTGCTGGAAAATCTCCACGAGCAGTACCTGCTGCCGCCGCTGCATGCAGGCTGGGCCGTGCGCCGCAAGTCGAATCACTTCGCCTGCTATGACGACATCGCGAAGAAGTTCTCGAAGCTCGTCGAGATCGATCCGTGGATGATCAACCCGTATTTTGCGCACGTGAAAGGCGTGGATTACGAGGCGCGTACCGGCGAGGAAGCGCTGGCGGATGCCATCGACGGCGTATTGAAGAAGATTGCGAAGAAGTATCGGGAGTATGGAATCAGCGAGAAGCCTTACGTCGTGATTAAGGCCGATGCCGGTACGTACGGCAAAGGCGTCATGACAGTGCACGACGCGTCGGAAGTCGTTGCGCTGACCAAACGCGAACGCGTGAAGATGAACGACGCGAAAGAAGGCCTCGAAGTCCATGACGTGATTGTGCAAGAAGGCGTGCATACGTTCGAGCGCGTTGAAAATGCGGTCGCCGAACCAGTAGTCTACATGATCGACCGGTATGTGGTCGGCGGGTTTTATCGCGTGCACGATTCCCGTGACCGCGACCAGAACCTCAACGCACCGGGCATGCATTTCGTGCCGCTAGGCTTCGAGCACACGGCGTTGCCCGACATCCATGCGAAGCTGGGTGCCGCGCCGCCAAACCGCTTCTATATGTATGGCGTGGTGGCGCGGCTGGGGTTGCTCGCGGCATCGGTGGAACTGGAAAAGACCGATCCCGAAGCCATTCGGGTCTAAGCTTCACCTCATCAAGACGGCCGCACGAAATTGTGGCCGTTTGCACTTCAGGCGCGAACGCGCGCGACGTGTTAAAAATCGCCTGTTGCAGGTCGCTATCCGCCGCTGCCTATTGAATAAACCAAGGCCGAATAGCCACTCTGGACGCTTATGGACATCCTTTTTATCGCCGATCCGCTCGATCACTTCAAGATCTCCAAAGACACGACCTACGCGATGATGGCCGAAGCCGCACGTCGCGGACACACGATCTATGCATGCGAGCCGCAGCACCTGGCGTGGGTCGGCGGCAAGGTCGAAGGGACGGTTCAGCGCGTGACCATAGTCGGTGACGAAGCCGATTCCGTACGCTCGCCGTGGTACGAAGCCGCCGCGCCAGAGCTGCTCGACCTCAAGCATTTCGATGCAGTCCTGATGCGCAAAGACCCACCTTTCGACATGGAATATGTCACGTCCACGTGGCTCCTGGAACTGGCCGAGCGAACGGGCGCCCGCGTCTTCAACAAGCCGAGCGCAATCCGCGATCACTCGGAGAAGCTGGCGATCGGCGAATGGCCGCAGTTCGTCGTGCCGACGCTGGTCACCCGCGACGCCACGCGTCTGCGGTCTTTCCACGCTGAACACGGTGACGTGATCCTGAAGCCGCTCGACGGCATGGGCGGCATGGGCGTGTTCCGCGTGAAGGCCGACGGCATGAACCTCGGTACGATCGTGGAGATGCTAAGCGACAACGGCGCGCGCAGCGTCATGGCGCAGGAATTCATCCCGCAAATAGCCGATGGCGACAAACGCATCTTGCTGATCGGCGGGCAACCGGTGCCGTATTCGCTTGCACGGATTCCGCAGGGCAACGAAGTTCGCGGCAACCTGGCAGCGGGCGGATTGGGCCGTGCGCAACCGCTTACCGAGAACGATCGCAAGATCGCGGAAACGCTGGGACAAACGCTTTTCGATTGCGGCTTGCTGCTGGTCGGCCTGGACGCTATTGGCGACTACCTGACCGAAGTGAACGTGACGAGCCCGACGTGCTTCCGTGAAATCATGGACCAGACAGGCTTCGATGTAGTCGGCATGTTCATTGATGCATTGGAACGAGCTGCAGCTTAGCAACGAGCAGGCCAGGAAAGAGACTGGAAGCGAGAAATTAGAGGCGGCTGTCGAAGCGGACGGTCTGCCCGTTGAATTCTCCCAGACTGTTACAATTTCATCCTAATGGGATTCGTTTCGCGGCGCGATCCGGCCTCGAAATTAAAAGTGGAAACTTGCTGCAGCGCACATTGCGCTGCGCATAGCGTGCGAAATCCGACTAAGCTTAGGTATTGGTGCTGGTTGACATTTCTGCACCCGGATCGATGTTGCAGTCGCGTTTGGCAATATTAGGCATCGCAACCGGCATATATAACAGCAAATTCCCACAATTTCCGACGTTTCTCGTCGCTTTTGGGGCAGCACACTCTGACATGGCTGGCATTCTAATCATTGCGCACGCTCCGTTCGCTTCGGCGTTGCGTGAGTGCATTACCCACATTTACGGCGGTTTGCCCGCACGCATTGGTGTGATCGATGTGAAGCCGGATTGCGATCCCGTCGAAGCCCGTGCGTTTGCGCGTTCCGAGATCGACCGTCTGAAGGAAGAAAACGGTGCGATCGTCCTTACGGACGTGTTCGGCGCTACGCCTGCGAACATTGCCCAAAGCCTGGCAAGCAACAGCGTTCGCGTGCTTGCCGGCGTTAATTTGCCGATGCTCGTGCGCGCGGTCTGCTACCGGACCACGCCGCTCGACACGCTGGCTGAAAAGTCGCTGCAAGGGGGATCCAAGGGTATTCAGGAACTCGATGCGTCGACGCCCGCCAACCCTTGCGCAATGGCCAGCGCCGCCGCGACCAGTTGCATGCCCGCGAAGGTGGCAAGTCACTGAGCCGCGTCTGAGCTGAGTTGAGTTGCCCCGCTGGCGGCAGACTGGCGGCACGTTAGAAAATCCGTTACAAAGCATTGACCACGCTGCATCGCGTCAGCCCTCTCATTTAGCGCCCGGAGCATCATGCTGCAACAGGAAACAACTATCGTGAACAAGCTGGGGCTGCACGCGCGTGCTTCGGCCAAGCTCACACAACTGGTGGGAAATTTTCAATGCGAGATCTGGATGAGCCGCAACGGCCGCCGAATCAATGCGAAAAGCATCATGGGCGTGATGATGCTCGCGGCGGGAATTGGCAGTACTGTGACAATCGAAACCGAAGGCTCCGACGAAGCCGAAGCAATGAAGGCTATTCTTACGCTCATCGCAGATAAATTTGGCGAAGGACAATAACGTCGTCCGGTCTGCAGCATCGGTATAGGGGACGACAATAGGGCCGTACCCCTGCCACACCTTAGGTTCAAGCAGTCGTTGCAACACCATCATTTAGGTTGCGAATATTAACTCTTCAAACGCCTCGGCTGGTGTCTTCCAATCGAGGGCTTTGCGTGGTCTGCAATTAAGCGCGTTCGCAACTGCGTCGAGTTCTCGCTCGGAGTATCGACTAATGTCGGTGCCTTTAGCAGGCTGTTGAAAAGCGCCCCGTCATGACGACCGAAGCAGTGTTCAAGAGGTTTGCACATGCAATTTGCACATGCAATTTGCTGCTGAATTGCGGGTTCGCCGAGTGGTTTTGGCAGGCAGTGCGCAGGCACGCCGGCCCGGCGCCGTA
>LGTG01000263.1 GCA_001190015.1 Candidatus Burkholderia crenata | reverse complement strand
ACCCGCATGCCGGGTGGTGTGGCAGGGGTACGGCCTTATGGTCGTACCCTATGCCGATTGATGCCGGCACGCACCGCGGACTGTGGGTTGCCGCCGATCGAATAGGTGTACTGGCCGAAACGCGTCTTCGAGAGCAGCAGATGCATGATCACCAGCAGCATCCTGGTCAGCACCACCGGCGTCCAGCCGGCGCCGAGCCAGGCAAGACCGGCGTTGTCCACCGAGACAGTCATGCTGCTGCCGGCCGCGAGAAAGCCTGCACCCCGCCACTATACATGCCGATAAAGGCTAGCACGCCAAGCCACGCGATTAGCACGCCGTTGACTAACCCGGGAATCAGGCAGACCACGATAGTGAGCGGGATAGACACGATCAGGATCCACGGCGAACCGCTGCCGAACAGTGTGAACTGCGCGACGCAAACGGCCGCTAGTCCCATGACGAAGCCCGCGGACAGATCGATGCCGACCGTGACGATCACGAAGGTCTAGCCGATGGCCAGCAGCAGCGGAGCGGCGGCAGCAAGACCAATCGATTGCAGGTTGTAGGCGTTAAAAAGAAACGACCAATGAGCCGAGATCTGCGCATACACTTGGAAAAAGGCGAGCAGGGCGGCCAGGGACAGCCACGGCCATAGCTTGGTAATCAGCGCGATCTTGTCGAGACGCGAGTTATCCATGGAGTTATCCGCGTTGTCATGAGCAGAACCCGTGTGCGCGGCCGCGAACGCGGTGGGGCCGGTCTATGACTTCAGCCGGCCTGCTTTAGCTAGTTCGAATAGATGTATTGCTGCATGTCGGGCTTGTCGATATGGGTTTTATCGAGAACCTCGAAACCCGTGCTCTTGAGGGTGGGAATTTTCTTGCCGTGAATGACGTCGGCGGCGAACTTGACGCCGTAGTAGTCGATTTCGTCCGGGCGCTGTGCAATCGCGATATCGACCAGGCCGCTCTTGATTTGCTTGTCGATACCAGGCACCGCATCGAATACGACCACCTTGACGACGCCTTATTTACCCGCCGCCTTGACGCCTTGGGCCGCGCCGCTGCCGGAGAAGGTGTTGGCGCCGAACACGCCGGCGAGATCCGGATTGCGCGCCAATACCGCAGCTACGTGAGCAGCGGCCTGGTTAGCGTCGTCCTCGTTGTAGAGTGTTTGCAGCACGGTGATGTTCGGGTGCTTATTCATCTCCTCCGCGAAGCCTTCAGCACGCGCGTCCGTGCTCGATATACCCGGCTTGGTGTTCTCGCAATAGACCGTGCCCTTGTCGCCGATAGCTTTGGCAAGCGCGCGCGCTGCGACTCGGCCACCTTCGAGATTTTCCGAAGCGATATAAGAAAGAGGGAAATCCGCATCGCCCTTGCCCGTCTGATAATGTCCATTGCCGATGTAGGTGTCGAGGGTAATGACCTTGATGTCGGCGTCGGCAGCTTCCTTCAGCGGGCCAATCAACTGTTGCTTGTCGACTGGTGAAATCAGCAGTAAGTCAGGACGTTTGGCGATAAACGCCTTGAGGATCGGCACTTGCTCACTGGTGTTCCACACTTTGGGAACCTGGAACAGCAACTCGACGTTCTCTTCCTTGGCGGCCCGTTCTGCGCCGCGATGCATTGTGAAGTAGAACGGATCAACCACACTGGGCAGAAGTGCAACTACCGGATGGGCAGCATCCGCCCACGAAAGTCCCGACAGCGAAAAAACGATGATCCTTGAGGCCGCAACCATACAGCGGGAAACGAAACGCTTCATTTTGTCTTCCCCCAGTTTTTGAGTCCGACTCGTGACGCCCGACTTGTTTTGTACGCTTCATGGCGACGGCAATCGGTTGTTCGGCAGTATAGGCGCGAGCGGTGTCAGTGGCCATTGGAATGACAAGGCTAGTTGTGGTGCAACTGATAGCTTGTCGACGGTGTATGGTGTTTAGTGATTTCGCGAAAAATTCTGGCTATGCCTACGGCGATCATCGCCACCAGGTTCTTGCTCGAGCGATGAACTGCATAGGGGATGGCGCATCACTACGGTCACTTGCCTGATCACGCCATTGCGGCGCATGGGCCCGATAAGCACTTGGGCGAGCATCCCGGCGGCACGTAGATGAGCCATCGCGCTCGCGCGACTGTTGCTCTTGCCTGGATATCGGTAGCGCACACGCACGATCGTCGCGTGGTACTTGCTTGTGGGACGAGCAGGCGCTGTCCACCTTGGCTATCGCTTCACAAGGACATTGGAAGGCAGCTGTCCGTGTATCGCCCGACAAACGAGGTCAGGTGACGGACGCCGTGCTGGAGTACTCGTCCGGCAACAATACGTTCGGCGACCTTGCTCTGCAGACGCCGCGATACCACGTCTTCAATCAGCGTGCGGCCTGATGGCTATCAGCCGACGTCGAGAGAATCCGCTCCACATACCGCGCAATCAAATCGATCTCGAGATTGACCTTTGCGCCGGCCTTCAAATGCCGCAACGTCGTCACTTCCACCGTATGCGGAATTAGGTTGATTGAAAACTCGCAGCCATCGGGCCGGTCGTTCACGGTATTCACGGTCAGGCTCACCCCATTCACTGTCACCGAGCCCTTGTAGGCCAGGTACTTACCGATATCGCGCGACGCAAGAATCCGCAGCTCATGTGACTCGCCAACCGGGGCGAAATGGGTCACTTCACCAAGACCACCAACGTGCCCCGATACCAGATGCCCGCCCAGCCGGTCATGCGCACGCAGGGCCTTTTCCAGGTTCACATTGCCGGGTTCGGACAAGCCCGCCGTCTTGCTCAGGCTTTCGCGCGATATATCGACGGCAAAAGACCCAGCGGACTTCTCGATCACCGTCATGCACGCGCCCTGGATGGAGATGCTGTCGCCAAGCTCCACGTCCGCGAGATCCAGCCCGCCGGACGCCACCGTGAGACGAACACCGGTATCGGTGGCTGAACCCAACGGCGTAACGGCTTCAATGCGGCCGACCGCCGCGACAATTCCTGTGAACATCGTCGAGCTTCCTTAGCAGGCTGTTGAAAAGCACCCCGTCATGATGACCGAAGCAGTGTTCAAGAGGTTTGCACATGCAATTTGCTGCTGAATTGCGGGTTCGCCGAGTGGTTTTGGCAGGCAGTGCGCAGGCACGCCGGCCCGGCGCCGTACGGTGCTCGCACCATGGCGGCTCATTGCAACGCTCCTTGTGGCACCACGCTTGGCATTCGGGCCATGCGGGTCAGATTGTTCGCGGCCATCGTCAGCTTGAAGTGCTGGTCAACGCGCTTGATGCCGCGATAGACCGTCTGCCGGATTCGGCCAATTGTCTTGCCCCAGCCGAAATGCTCTTCGATACGT
>LGTG01000262.1 GCA_001190015.1 Candidatus Burkholderia crenata | reverse complement strand
CCCGCAATCGAGGCACGGCCGGTGTCGGCATAGATGACGCCAAACAGCCCGTTGAGCCGTTTCAACGCTTCGTTGACCAGCAGTCGAATTGGTCTCAGCGGGTGATCCGCCGGGACGAAATCCTCCAGCTTGACCGTAGTAAACAGAGGTTCTTGCATCTCATCCAATCCGCGCATCGCATCCATCGCCAAAGATTATGAACACGATATCACGCTTGTCCCTCAAACCCCGCTTACATGGTACCCAATTTCAACAGCCTGTTAAGCAGTGCCTTAACCTTATATATTTGCGATGGAACTCATCGATGGAACTCATCATTGGTGATAAGAATGTGTCGTCGTGGTCCATGCGGCCGTAGCTCGTGTTCAAGCACTTTGGCATTCCGTTCGAGGAAGTCATGATCCGCCTTGCACGGCCGGATTCCTCCGCGAATATCCTCGCGCATTCGCCGTCGGGAAAAGTGCCTTGCCTCGTGACCGATGCCGGTGACGCCGTGTGGGAATCGGTCGCGATCATGGAGACGCTGGCCGAGCTGTTTCCGCAGTACGCCATGTGGCCGCGCGATGCCACCGCGCGTGCCCACGGCCGCAGCATCAGCGCGGAGATGCACGCGGGTTTTGCGGATCTGCGCGAACAGATGTCGATGAATATCCAGTGCCAGGCGTTCGGTCTGGAACTCACGGCGGGCGCGTTGGCGAACGTGAAACGGATCGACCTGATCTGGCGCAATTGTCTCGACGCGCACGGCGGCCCGTTCCTGTTCGGCAAGGAGTTCGGCATTGCCGACGCGATGTTTGCGCTGGTCGTCATGCGCTTCAATTCCTACGTGCCCAAGCTGAGCGAAACGGCGCTCGCTTACGCCACCCGCATCACGGCACTGCCTATCGTGGCGGAGTGGATTGAAGGCGCACGGAACGAGCGATGAACATCTACGCCGTGGGCGGTGCGATCCGCGATGACATGCTCGGCCTGCCGGTTCAGGACCACGATTACGTCGTGGTCGGCGCCACGCCCGAGCAGATGACCGCGCAAGGTTTCAAGCCGGTGGGCAAGGATTTCCCGGTGTTTTTGCATCCGCAAACACACGAGGAATATGCGCTTGCGCGGACCGAGCGAAAGACATCGGCAGGATATCACGGTTTTCAGTTTTTCTACGCGCCCGACGTCACGCTGGAAGAAGATCTCGCGCGCCGGGATCTGACCGTGAACGCCATGGCGCGCGAAGTGCGGCCGGACGGCGAGTTGACCGGGCCGGTGATCGATCCGTTCAACGGCCGCGTTGATCTGGAAGCGCGTGTGTTCCGGCATGTGGGTGAAGCGTTTATCGAAGATCCGGTGCGAATTCTGCGCATCGCGCGGTTTGCTGCGCGTTTCGCTGATTTCACCATTGCTGAGGAGACGCTCGCGCTGATGAAACGCATGGTCGCGGACGGCGAAGTCGATGCGCTCGTGCCCGAGCGCGTGTGGCAGGAAGTCTCGCGTGGCTTGATGGAGAAGACGCCGTCCCGGATGTTCGAGGTGCTGCGCGAATGCGGCGCGCTCGTGCGGATTTTACCGGAAGTGGATTCGCTGTGGGGTGTGCCGCAACGCGCCGACTATCACCCGGAAGTCGATACCGGCGTGCACGTAATGATGGTCTTGGATTACGCGGCGGCGCATGATTATACGTTGCCGGTTCGCTTCGCCGCGCTAACGCACGATCTTGGCAAGGCGACCACGCCCGACGATATCCTGCCGCGTCACATTAGCCATGAAATGCGCAGCGTCGATCTGCTGAAGCCGTTGTGCGAGCGCTTGCGCGTGCCGAACGAATGTCGTGATCTCGCGCTGCTGGTGGCGCGTGAGCACGGCAATATTCATCGGATGATGGAGTTTGGGGCGGCGGCGCTGGTGCGTTTGTTCGAGCGCTGCGACGCGCTGCGCAAGCCCGCACGTTTTGCGGAAGCGCTGCAAGCTTGTGTCTCCGATGCACGCGGCCGGCTCGGTTTGAGCCAGCAACAGTACCCGCAGGCTGAGCGCTTGCGCGACGCGCTAGTGGCGGCGCGTTCAGTCGATGCCGGTGCCGTCGCGCAGCAGTATGCGAGCGAGCCGGGGAAGATCAAGGACGCGGTTCATGCCGCGCGCGTAGCGGCGGTGGACGCGGTGCTTTGATTTAAAGCACTCGCGCCAGCAACGACAGCACGACCGACAGCAAGATGGTCGACATGAACGGGAACGGATATTCCAGTCCGAACAGGCGCAGCGTGAAATCTCCGAGTAACTTTTGCCAATGCCGAGTTTTTTCATCCACGGCAAACATGCCGAGAGGATCGACAACGCAATAAACGTGGTGAGTACCTAGCGGATCATGATTTCATAAGGTATGAGAGCGGTCGCCGGACGAGAACGCGGCCAGCGTGTCGTCGATACCCCGCGAAAACGCGATCACCTTGAACAATTCGCCCATTTCCGCCTCCGATAACAGCTTCTGAACCGCATTGGCCGCGGGCAGAAAGCGCCGGACATCACTCGGATCGAGGTCGGAAAGCGCATCCGTAATGCCGGCGTTCATCAGGAAACGCGCCTGTGACGTAAAGCCGAGGAGGTCGGCGCCCGCCTCCGTCCCAGCTTCCGCAATCCCCGAAAACTCCACGTGCGCCGTGATGTCCTGCAGCCCGGGATACAAGAACGGATCGCCGTGCGCTCTGTGCCGGTAATGGCACATGAGCGTTCCTTGCGCGCGCTGAGCATGATAAAACTCGCGCCGCGGAAAGCCGTAATCGATGAAAAACGCCGCGCCGCGTGTGAGCATCGCGCAAATGGTGCGCGTGAAAGCCAGCGCTGCTTCGTGCGTTTCGCTCAGGTATTCGACGAAGGGCTCGTCGTTGACTTCATCGATAGTGGCATCAATTTCGGCCAGCAGCGGGTCGGCCAGCGCGGCTAGCAAGGGTTTGTCGTCGAACTTGAAACGCTCGTTGGTCCACGACACGCCGCGTTCATGCCACACGCCCAGTTTGCGCACGACCAGGCGCACGGGCATGGCGTCGAGCACTTCGTTGCCGATCACCACGCCTTCAAAATGGTTGGGCAAAGCGCTAAGCCATTTCACCTTCGACGCCAGTTCGGGTGCGTCGGCTTCAATCGTCGCGCGCTGGCGTTCCTGCAATTCCCCCGACAAATCCACGATCGCGTAGCTGTCGAAGGGGACATCCAGCGCCTGAAGCGCGTTCAGCAGTCGGGCGGCGAGCTTGCCTGTCCCCGCGCCGAATTCCATCAAATTGCCCGTGCCGCTGTCGCGCAACACTTGCGCGACTGGCCGCGCGAGCGTGGCCGAGAACAACGGCGACATTTCCGGCGCCGTGACAAAGTCGCTGCCGTCGTCGCCGCGTTTGCCGAATTTCATCGCGCCGCCGCTGTAATAGCCGAGGCCCGGCGCATAAAGCGCGAGTTCCATGTACCGGCTGAACGGCAGCCAGCCGCCCGCCGCCGCGATTTCCGCGCGAATGCGTTCTGTCAGCAACTCGGACTGCGCGAGCACGTCGGGGCCGGGAACAGGTAATCTGTCAGATTGGTGAGCTTTTGGACTCATTCCGGCATTGTAAATGAGCGTTTCTTCGTCCACTTCTCTAGATTCTTCCGCGCCGAAAGCCCGCGTGGTGCTGATTACCGGCGCGGCGAAACGCATCG
This sequence comes from Candidatus Burkholderia crenata, assembly GCA_001190015.1. Classification (GTDB taxonomy): domain Bacteria; phylum Pseudomonadota; class Gammaproteobacteria; order Burkholderiales; family Burkholderiaceae; genus Caballeronia; species Caballeronia crenata. The sequence continues at coordinate 6,031 of LGTG01000262.1, read as the reverse complement.
GCTGCGGGCTGGCGCTTGGTTTCGCCGCGCGCGGCTGGGACGTCGCCGTGCATTTCGGCGGTTCCGAGGGTCAAGCGCAGGAAGTCGTCCAATCGATACGCGTGCTCGGTCGCCGCGCGATCGCGTTGCGTGCGGATCTCGGCGTGGAGAGCGACGTGGCGCGGCTGGTGCCGGCATGTATCGACGCATTGGGTGGCCTGCATTGCGTGGTGAACAATGCGTCGAGTTTTGTCGAAGACACGGCGCGCGACTTCAGCTATCCGCGCCTGCTCGAGATGATGGCGATCAACGTCGGCGCGCCGCTGGCATTGGCGCGTGCTCTGTACGAGGCCACGCCCGATGCCGCCGCCGACGAAACCCTGCGCGGCTGTGTCATCAACGTGCTCGACCAGAAGCTGTACAACATGAATCCAGATTATTTGTCGTACACGCTGACCAAGGCGGCGTTGGAAAACGCTACCGTCGCGCTGGCCCAGGCGCTTGCGCCGAAGTTGCGCGTGGTCGGGCTGGCGCCGGGTCTCACGCTGCAATCAGCGGGTCAGACGGCCAGCGAATTCGAGGCAGCGCATAAGGTTACGCCGTTGGGCCGGGCTTCGCGGGTGGAGGATGTGGTTGCCGCCGCTTGTTATCTGGCCGATGCGGCGGGTGTGACAGGCACGACGCTGGTGGTCGATGGCGGGCAGCATCTCGTTCCGTCGCCTCGCGACATCATGTTTTTGACCGCAGGCCGTGCTCCAGGCTGCGGCGTTTAGTACGTCAATTTTAATAAGTTGATCTGAATCACCAGGACACCACCATGCTCGCCGCACTTTCGCATCCCCGGCTGGCCGATTGCCGGCGGCTTTTTCTGCGCAATTACGAAGTGTGCATCAACATTGGCGTGCACGATTTCGAAAAGCAGGGCGAGCAGCGCGTGGTGATCAACGTGGAATTGTTCGTACCGCTGGCGTTATCGACGCCGACTGAAGACAAGCTGCGCGAAGTCGTCGACTACGATTTCATGCGCTCGACGATCGCCAAGCGCGTGGGTAGAGGGCATATCTACTTGCAGGAAACCTTCTGCGACGACATCGCTGCCGCGCTGCTGGAACATCCGAATGTGCGCGCGGTGGTGGTATCGACGGAAAAGCCGGACGTTTATCCCGATTGCGATGCCGTGGGCGTCGAAGTTTTTCGCATCAAAGAGGTGACAGCATGAGTTCGCTAACGAAAACGGAAGCGCCGGTGGTTCAGGAGCTGGCCTCCGCCCCGGCGATGCGCGAGCCAATGACGCGCCGAGAGCAGAAGCAGGCCTACGAGAACAACAAGTTGTTCAAGCGGCTGGCATGTCAGGTGGGCGAAGCCGTCACGGATTACAACATGATCGAGGACGGCGACAAGGTCATGGTCTGCTTGTCCGGCGGCAAGGATTCGTACACCATGCTCGAACTGCTGATGCGGCTACGCGAGCGCGCGCCGATCAACTTCGAAATCGTGACGGTGAATCTCGACCAGAAACAGCCGGGGTTTCCCGAGCATGTGCTGCCCGAGTATTTGAGCAAGCTGGATATCCCGTTTCATATCGAAAACCAGGACACGTACAGCATCGTCAAGCGGCTGGTGCCGGAAGGCAAGACCACTTACTGTGTTCGAGATTGCGTCGCGAGATTTTGTATCGTGTGGCCAGTGAACTTGGGGCGACGAAAATTGCACTTGGGCATCATCGCGACGACATCCTGCAGACGTTACTGCTGAATATGTTCTACGGCGGCAAGCTGAAGGGCACGCACCCGAAACTGCAATCCGACGATGGCAAGAACATCGTGATCCGGCCGTTAGCGTATGTGAAGGAAAGAGATCTGGAGAAATTCGCGGAGTTGCGCGAGTTCCCGATCATTCCGTGCAATCTGTGCGGCAGCCAGCCGAACCTGAAGCGCGGCGCGGAAATGAAGGTGCTTATTCGCGATTGGGAAAAGCGTTTCCCGGGGCGCGTGGAGAACATGTTCAATGCGTTGGGGCACGTGGTGCCGTCGCATTTGATGGATCACGAGCTGTTTCCGTTTGCCGGATTGCGCGCGACGGGCATGGCAGACCCGGTCGGGGATATTGCGTTCGATGAATACCCGTGCTCGACCGAAGCGCCGTCGCAGACCATTTCGATTGTTCAGTTCGACGATATTTGACATTTGTCGACAATCTTTGACGGCGGGCAAAAACCCCGCAGGATCGTTGCTCAGCAAGGCCGCGCCCAGTTTTGCCCCCCATCCGCGCATGCTATATTGGCGGCTCCCAACACTTCAACGAAGCTGACGCCATGAACATTGTTATTTTGGCGGCAGGCACGGGCAAGCGCATGTGTTCCGCTTTGCCGAAAGTCCTTCATCCCCTGGCCGGCCGGCCGCTCCTCTCCCATGTGCTCGACGTTGCGCGTGCGCTCAAGCCCGTACGGCTTGTTGTCGTGGTCGGACATGGGACGGAACTGGTTCAGAAAGCAGTCGGCGCACCAGATGTCCAGTTTGCCGTGCAGGAGCAGCAACTGGGCACCGGCCATGCGGTTCAGCAAGCGCTGCCGCTGCTCGACCTTTCCGTGCCTACGCTCATTCTTTACGGCGATGTGCCGCTTACCCGTGTCAGCACGCTGCAACGCCTGGCCTATGCAGCATCCGGCGGCCGCTACGGCGTCCTGACGGTCACGCTGGACGATCCGACCGGGTACGGCCGCATCGTGCGCGATCCGATCGGCGCGGTGCAGCGCATTGTCGAGCAGAAAGACGCCAACGCCGATCAGCTCAAGATTGCCGAGATCAATACCGGTATTGTCATTACGCCGACCGGACAGCTTGGCGAATGGCTCGCATCACTTAAAAATGACAACGTGCAGGGTGAGTTTTATCTCACCGATGTCGTCGAAGGTGCGCTCGAAGCCGGCATTGAAGTCGTCACGTCGCAGCCTGACGAAGAGTGGGAAACGCTTGGTGTGAACAGTAAGCAGCAACTTGCCGAGCTTGAGCGGATTCATCAGGGCAATGTCGCCGAGGCGTTGCTGGTTGCCGGTGTGACGCTGCTGGACCCCGCGCGCATTGACGTGCGCGGCTCGCTGACCTGCGGACACGATGTGTCTATCGACGTGAATTGTGTCTTCGAAGGCGATGTCACGCTGGCCGATAACGTGACCGTCGGCCCGAATTGCGTGATTCGCAATGCCACTATTGGTGCGGGCACCCGGATTGATGCTTTCACGCACATTGAGGGCGGCACGACCGGCGCGAATGTCGTGCTGGGACCATATGCGCGCTTGCGTCCAGGCACTGTGCTCGGTGACGAAGCACACGTGGGCAATTTCGTCGAGGTGAAGAATGCGGTGTTCGGGCGTGGGTCGAAGGCGAACCATTTGAGTTATATCGGCGACTCGGATATTGGGGCGCGAGTGAATATCGGCGCGGGCACGATTACGTGTAATTACGACGGCGCAAATAAATTCCGCACGGTGATCGAGGACGACGTGTTCGTCGGCTCGGATACGCAACTGGTTGCGCCGGTGCGCGTGGGGCGTGGTGCGTCTATCGCGGCCGGGACGACCGTCTGGAAGGATGTCGCGGCAGACCAGCTCGTGCTGAACGAAAAAACTCAGGTCAGTAAGAGCGGTTACGTATGTCCGACCAAAAAGAAAGCTTGATAATAAACATGGCTCGCGTGCTTGAGCGCGTGCCTTGGCGGCGAGCGCCGGGCGTTTTCGAGCGATTCAAAAACAATCTGTAAAGGACGACGCCATGTGCGGAATTGTCGGCGCGGTTGCGCAACGTAACATCGTATCGGTGCTGCTCGAAGGTCTGCGACGGCTGGAATATCGCGGCTATGACTCCTGCGGCGTAGCCGTGATTGCCGATGGCGAACCGAAGCGCGCGCAGCGTGGCGCGCATGGCCGATCTCGCCTTCCAGGTCTGCGGACACGCACCTGGAAGGCGCAACCGGCATTGCGCACACCCGTTGGGCGACCCACGGCGCGCCCGTTACCGATAACGCGCATCCCATCTTCTCGCGTAACGAACTGGCGCTGGTGCATAACGGGATCATCGAGAATTACGAGACCTTGCGGACCATGCTGAAGGGGAAGGGCTACGAGTTTGTCTCGCAGACCGATACCGAAGTCATCGCGTATTTTGATCCACAGCAAGTATCGCGGCGATCTGTTCCTGACCGTGCGCGACGCCGTGAAGGAATTGCATGGCGCGTGCGCCATTGCCTTGATCCACAAGGATCAGCCGCATACGGTTGTCGGCGCGCGGCAGGGTTCGCCGCTAGTGGTGGGCGTGGGCGATGGCGAGAACTTCCTCGCCTCCGATGCGCTCGCGCTTGCTGGCAGCACCGATCGTTTTGCGTTCCTCGATGAAGGTGATGTGGTCGAGATCACGCTGAACGGCGTGAAGATTGTCGATCGCGATGGAATGCCCGCCGAGCGCGAAGTTAGCGTGGTCGCGGCGTATGGCGGCGCGGTTGAGCTTGGGCCGTATCGGCATTTCATGCAGAAAGAAATCTTCGAGCAGCCGCGCGTGATCACCGACACGATTCCTCAAACCGATCGTTTCTCAGCCGAGTTGTTCGGGGCGAACGCTGCAGAAGTTTTCGCCGATATCGACAGCGTGCTGATTCTTGCGTGCGGTAAGAGTTCGTATGCGGGCATGACGGCGAAGTACCGGTTTGAATCGGTTGCGAAGATTCCTACGCAAGTTGAGATTGCGAGTGAGTATAGGTATCGCGAATCGGTACCGAATCCACGGGCTTTGGTGGTGGTGATTTCGCTATCGGGCGAGACTGCGGATACATTGGCCGCGTTGAAGCATGCGCAGGCGTGGGGCATAAACACACGCTGGCAGTTTGTAATGTGGCTTCCAGCTCTATGGTCCGGCTGACAAAGCTCGCGTTTCTGACGCATGCGGGGACCGAGATTGGAGTGGCTTCGACCAAGGCATTTACGACGCAGCTGGTCGGGATGTTTGTGTTGGCCGTCACGCTTGGGACGTTGCGCGGGCATGTGATTGAAAAGCAGGGGGCGGATTATCTGACGCAGTTGCGGCACTTGCCTGCGGCGTTAAATAGCGTACTGGCGCTGGAGCCGCAGATCATCGCCTGGTCGAAAGAGTTTTCACGCAAGGAGAATGCGCTGTTTCTCGGGAGTGGACTGCACTATCCGATCGCGCTTGAAGGTGCGTTAAAGCTCAAGGAGATTTCGTATATTCATGCGGAAGCTTATCCGGCCGGGGATTTGAGGCATGGGCCGCTGGCATTGGTGACGGAGGCTATGCCGGTGGTGACGGTGGCGCCTAATGACACGCTGCTGGAAAAGCTGAAGTCGAATATGCAAGAGGTCAGGGCGCGAGGGGGCGAGCTTAGTGCGCTGAAAGTGGCAATATTCAAAAGTTACCGATAAATTGCCGCGCCAGTTTCCGTTATTCGTTTGTGATTCAGCCGCAAACGCCCGACCGGTGGGATTTATAGGAAGCTTTTTATAACCGCGCCTAACGGCTGGGAAAGCGGCCCTCCGTTTGCGAAGCACTCTCCGATTGCTGTGATTTTGGGAGGCCCGAGAGGTGGCATGCTTGATACTGGTGTCTGCTCCGCGGCTGGCGTCTCAACCACAGTTACTCGACCGCCTCGGCCGGATACCTATCCGGCCACCCCCTTGCCAACAGTTCCAGCGCTCCGCGCGCGGCGACGACTATTGTTCTCATGTGTCGTTCGCCCTCGTTTCCAGTTGGGATGCTCCCGTCTCGCTTTCCCTTGTTATTTTCCGGCAAAATCCGCGCGCAAATCACTCGGCCCCGCGCACGGCGCAGTCGGACAAAACCGGCGTCAGAAATCCGCCGGGCTCTTGCTGCCACGCCGGCTTCAGTCACTGCGTCTATCATTCAGTCACTGCGTCTATCAGTATGCAGCCGAGCAATTCGCGCTTGCAGCTTAGGTTCAAGCAGTCATTGCAACACCATCATTTAGGTTTGCGAATATTAACTCTTCGAACGCCTCGGCTGGTGTCTTCCAATCGAGGGCTTTGCGT
>LGTG01000261.1 GCA_001190015.1 Candidatus Burkholderia crenata | reverse complement strand
CCACGACAGAACCATCACAAAGGCCATCAGGGGCCGGCGCGCCCGTCCGATCTGGGTGGCCAAAGCTTCCCCAATCGCATTGACTTTGTTCTCCTGGCAAGGTACGCCTCGGTCACCGGGCGCGGGACGATGAAGCGAAACCAGGTGTCTGAAGTGGTGATGAACGCCGCGGTAGCCCCGCTCATAAACCATCGCATACAGGCGGCTGGCCGTGAGTGACGGAAACCTCTTCAGCGTCTCATAGATGAATGGGCAGGTAAGCATCGATTTTCGAGGGCCGCAGCACGGGGCCGATCTGGGGCAGGCCGGCCTGCCCCAGCACGCGCTGGACAGTGGCCGCGGACGTGCAACTGGCGCGTGATGGTGCCACAGCGCCACTTCTCAACTTGGTATAGTAGCGCAGGATCTGTACTTCAAGTTCAGTTCCGATGGTCATGGGTCATGTCCTGTGAAATGCGTAAGGAATGCAAACATCACGGAAGACCCGACGGCGAAGTGGC
>LGTG01000260.1 GCA_001190015.1 Candidatus Burkholderia crenata | reverse complement strand
GTCGACGATCCATTCTGAGCACGAGCAGGCCGACAACCACGGGCTAGCAGCAACGGTCCCTGGTCACTGCTTCTATTCAACCCAACGCCGCCTTTTAGTGTCGGATTTGCACGGCCGCTAATACCACCCAAGCGTGCTTGATCCACCCAAGTTCGTTCCGTCGCGCGAACACGTGGACCGCGCCGCGCGCGCATACAAGGACATCAACCTGACCAGCTTCAAGTTGCTGCGCCCAGGCAGCCTGCTGTTCACCTATTCCTGCTCGGGCGCCATTGACGCCGATCTGTTCCAGAAGATCGTGGCGAGCGCAGCGGCCGACGCGAAAGTCGATGCACGTATCCTGAAGAGCCTTGGCGCAAGCGTCGATCACCCGCTTTTAACCGCGTTTTCCAAAGGGGAATACCGGAAAGGCCTATTGTTGCAAATCGCCTGATCGCCCATCATAGTTGGGCGCTTCGGACAGCGCGCGTTCAGGGGAGCACAGAGCGTCCGCTTGACAAATATGTTTCAATAAGCGGCCGACCGCATGTTTTCGAGCATTGGCGCAGCAGCCGCGGGCCACGCCCGTAGCCCGAAAACATGCCGTACGATCCTTCGACTTTAAAGAACAGGGCGACCATCATGATTCCCGTTACCATCCTGACCGGCTTTCTGGGCAGCGGCAAAACCACGTTGCTCAAGCACATCCTGAACGACCAGCACGGCATGAAGATCGCCGTGATCGAGAACGAGTTCGGCAAAGAGAATATTGACAACGAGATCCTCGTCCAGGAAACGAACGAGCAGATCATCCAGATGAGCAACGGTTGCATTTGCTGCACGATCCGCGGTGACCTGGCGCACGCTGGAAGATCTCGACGAGCGCAAAAAGGCCGGCACGCTGAACTTCGATCGCGTGGTGATCGAGACGACCGGCCTCGCGAATCCGGGCCCGGTCGCTCACACGTTCTTCATGGACAACACCATCGCGGACGAATTCCTGCTTGACGCCATCATTACGCTGGTCGACGCCAAGCACGCCGACCATCAGCTCGACGAGCACGAAGTCGTGCAGCGCCAGGTGAGATTTGCGGACCGGCTGTTCATCACGAAGTCGGATCTGGTCGGCGCCGCCGCGCTCGACGCACTGAAGCACCGCTTGGTTCATATGAACCCGCGCGCCGCGATCAAAGTGGTGAACTTCTGCGATGCGGACATTAAGGAACTCTTCGACCTGCGCGGCTCCAATTTGAACTCGAAGCTTGAAATCGACCCGGATTTCCTGGCGGAAGACTATCACGCCGGACATGACCATGTACACGACGACGACAAGATCAAGTCGTTTGTATTCCGCAGCGACCGCGCCTTCGATCCCAACCGGCTCGAGAATTGGATTTCCTCGGCGGCATCCTGCAGATCTACGGCGAACGCCTGCTGCGCTACAAGGGCATGCTTTATATGAAGGGTGTCGATCGCAAGGTCGTGTTCCAGGGCGTGCATCAGATGATGGGCAGCGATCTTGCCGCGAAATGACAGCCCATCGAAAAGAAGAACAACAAGATGGTGTTCATTGGCATTGAGCTGCCGCAGGACCTGATCATCGACGGGCTGACCGCCTGCCTGCTCTGATCCGGGTTGATCAAGGACGCTGAAGTAGCTGAACCCAGCGAAGCGCGGAGCCCTTTACAGCTTCGCGCCGCCCTCGCCATCCGAAAACTTCCGTTTTTGGCATAGTTCTCGCTGTTTTTCTCCTGAAGTGCAACCTTTGCGGCACGTTGGCGAGGCTAAAATCGCTACCGCCTTCGGCCGCGAGCGCGTGTCACCGTGAACGTCGTTGCAATATGTGTTCACGCCCACCAAGAAGCATCGCTTTTTAAACGTCAGCGCGTTATATTTTTGAGATAACGAACGAATCGAGCCAGTGTTTTGCTCAGGTGTAGTAGTACACACCAGTCCAGACGAATCGATCTGGATGCAGCGGTCCAGATACGTCGGCCCCGCGTGGCGCCGTCCAGCGCCACGAAAGTCGCAGCCCGTTTGGCGTAGTAAGTGCATGCAGTAGTAATTGTTGGCGAGTATCGCTGAAGTGCGGGTAATCTGGACAACAGCGGCGGCAAGCGACCGCGAAGATGGCGAACAACATCGCCCCACATTGAAGAAGCAAGCCAGATGACGACGAAACGATTGTTGACCGAAGACGAAATCCTGAAGATGAGCGACAAGGATTACATGAACGAGGATCAACTCGCGTTCTTCAAGGTCCGACTGGAACAATTGCAGGCCGACATTCTCAAGAATGCGGGCCAGACGACGGAAAATCTGCGGGAAACCGTCATCGTTCCGGACCCGGTTGATCGCGCGACGATTGAGGAAGAGCACGCGCTCGAACTGCGCACGCGCGACCGCGAACGCAAGCTGCTGAAGAAAGTGCAGCAGTCGCTCGCGCGTATCGCGTCTGGCGACTACGGCTGGTGCGAGGAAACGGGTGAGCCGATCGGTATTCCCCGCCTGATCGCGCGCCCGACCGCGACGCTCTCGCTCGAAGCGCAGGAACGACGTGAACTGCGCCAGAAGCTGTTCGGCGACTGATCTGCGGGAGCAGCAAGCGCTACGGTTACGGCCGCAGCGGGAAACCTGCCGGCCCGGATTTGGGTATCGAAGAAATTGAAAAGCGCTTGAAAGCACAAAAAGGCACACGATTTTCGTGTGCCTTTTTGTTTTTGTGCACCGTTTTTTCCGCCGGCGACGCTTATTCCGCAAGGCGTGCAAGCCTCGGGCGCCGTCGCACACAAGATGCCACAAGAAGCGTCTTGATAAATTCCGCAGCGCCCTAAAATGAACTGGACGCGCGCCATTGGCGCGGGCATGGCGAGAGTCCGTTCGAGCGCAACGTTGCAGCGCAGCCGGGCTCTTTCACCTCCCTCAAGGATTCCCCGGCGGCGCGGCGGCACACCGGTCAACCGGCTGCCGCGCCCACTCCGCTTTCAAAGGATTGCACATGGAACAATTTCACGGCACGACCATCGTCTCTGTGCGACGCGGCGACAAGGTCGCCCTCGGTGGCGACGGCCAGGTCACGCTTGGCAATATCGTGATGAAAGGCGGCGCGAAGAAAGCGCGCCGGATCTATGGTGGCAAGGTCCTGGTCGGTTTCGCGGGCGGCACGGCCGACGCGTTTTCACTCCTCGACCGCTTCGAAGCTAAGCTGGAAAAACACCAGGGCAACCTGACGCGCGCCGCCGTCGAGCTGGCAAAAGACTGGCGCACGGACCGCATGCTGCGCCGGCTGGAGGCCATGCTGATTGCCGCGGACGCACAAACCACGCTCGTCATCACGGGTAACGGCGACGTGCTCGATCCGGAAAACGGCATTTGCGCCATCGGTTCGGGCGGTGCATATGCGCAGGCTGCGGCGCAGGCACTAACCGAAAACACCGAACTCTCGCCGCGCGATATCGTCGAAAAGGCACTGACAATCGCGGGCGATATGTGCATTTATACGAACCACAATCGCGTCATCGAGACGATCGAGTAACTTCGCTTTCGCGAATTCGCGAGCACAGGGCAAGGACCAACGATGACCACCATGACTCCAGCCGAGATCGTCTCGGAACTCGATAAACACATCATCGGCCAGGACCGCGCGAAAAAAGCGGTCGCCGTCGCGTTGCGCAACCGGTGGCGGCGTCAGCAAGTCGCCGAACCGCTGCGCCAGGAAATCACCCCGAAAAACATCCTGATGATCGGACCGACCGGCGTCGGCAAGACCGAAATCGCCCGGCGTCTGGCGAAACTCGCCGACGCGCCATTCATCAAGATCGAAGCAACGAAGTTCACCGAGGTTGGCTACGTGGGTCGCGATGTGGACAGCATCGTGCGTGACCTCATCGAAATTTCGGTCAAGCAGACGCGCGAAAGCGAGATGCGCAAAGTGCGTTCGCGCGCCATTGACCGCGCCGAGGACCGGATCCTGGACATCCTGCTGCCAAGCGCGCGGCCGACGACGGGTTTCAGTACGGCCGAGTTGCACGACGACAGCACGAACAGCACGCGCCAAACGTTCCGCAAGCGTCTGCGCGAAGGCCTGCTCGACGACAAGGAAGTGGAGATCGACATTGAAGCGCCGCAAGTGAGCATGGACATCATGGGGCCACCGGGCATGGAGGAAATGACCGACCAGATCCGCTCCATGTTCGCGAATATCGGCGGCGGCAAGAAGACGCAGTGCAAGGTGAAGGTCAAGGACGCGCTGAAGATGCTCACCGACGAAGAAGCCGGCAAGCTGCTCAATGATGAAGAGGTCAAGACGAAGGCCATTCAGAACGTCGAGCAGAACGGCATCGTGTTCCTGGACGAGATCGACAAGATCGCGTCGCGCAGCGAGATGGGTGGCGCGGAAGTGTCTCGGGCCGGCGTGCAGCGCGACCTGCTGCCGCTCGTGGAAGGCACCACCATCAACACGAAATACGGGATGATCAAGACCGATCACATCCTGTTTATCGCCAGCGGTGCGTTCCATCTGGCCAAGCCGAGTGATCTGATCCCCGAGCTGCAAGGGCGCTTTCCGATTCGCGTAGAGCTGGATTCCCTGTCCGTGGAAGACTTTGAGTCCATCCTGAATACTACCGATGCCAGCCTCGTGAAGCAGTACACGGCGCTTTTGGCAACCGAAGACGTTCAGCTGGAGTTCAGCACGAAAGGTATTCGAAGGATGGCCGAAATCGCGTTTTCGGTGAACGAGAAGACGGAGAATATTGGTGCGCGGCGGCTTTATACCGTGATCGAAAAACTGCTCGAGGAAGTGTCGTTCGCCGCGGGCAATCACGCGGGACATCCCGTGAAAATCAATGCCACATATGTCGATAAAGCGTTGAACGACGTAGCCGAAGACGAAGATTTGTCGCGCTACGTGCTCTAATATCTAACGCTGTTAGCGGCGGTGCAAATCCGACACTAAACGGCGGCGTTGGGTTGAATAGAAGCGAAGTGACCAAGGGCCGTTGCTGCTAGCCCGTGGTTGTCGGCCTGCTCGTGCTCAGAATGGATCGTCGACATCGGTCAGGCGAGCGTTCACGGGAGGCGCGCGTTGTTCGCGCTGTAAGCTCGTGCAGTGCGAGCTGTTAGTGCGGGCCGGACCGCGCGCGGTGATCGGCGGTGAGGTC
>LGTG01000259.1 GCA_001190015.1 Candidatus Burkholderia crenata | reverse complement strand
TCCCACAACTTGCTTCGTCTCAACCTGACACTTGGCCTGCCCGGCGATGGCATTATTGGCGTCCCGGTTTGTTGCGAGCTCCAGCTTCGCGGTCGCCCCATTTAACACCTCCAAATTTCGAGATGTTGCAAGGACCGGTTGGATTCGCCTCGAGTACGCCCGTGTCGGAGAAATCGAGCATGGCGGTCAGCAATGTCATGGAGGCCGCCGGATGTTGACCACGCGCGGCCAGCACGGCAAGCGCGGCCCGCAAACAGCGTGCCACCGATGCAAAACCCGAGCGTGTTGATCTGCGCGGCCGCCGATCTGCTTGACTACATCGATAGACGTGAGCACCCCTTCATCGATGTAACCGCCCCAGGTCTTGTGTGCAATCGATGCATCTGCAATTACGCCACGAGATCATGAAAACCTGATGGCCGGCGTCGAGAGCATGCGCGACCAGCGAGCCCTCCGGTTGCAGGTCGAGGATATAGAACTTGTTGATGCACGGCGGCACGATCAACAGCGGCTGCTCTCTCACGGTCGCGGTGCGCGGCGTGTACTGGATCAGTTGCAGCAGGTCGTTCTCGAACACGACCGAGCCTTGCGTGGTCGCAATATTCTTGCCGACCACGAAGCCCGATTTATCACTTTGCTGGATCTTGCCGCGCTGCATGTCAGCGAGCAGATTCGTCATGCCCTTTTGCAAGCTCTCGCCGCGGCTTTCGATCAGCGCCTTCTGCACATCCGGATTCAACGCGATGTAATTGCTCGGCGATGCCGCGGCTGCCCACTGTTGCACCGCGAACCTGATCCGTTCGCGGGTCTTTTGATCCCCTTCGACTGCTTCAGCGAGCTCCTGCAAATAACGCGCGTTCAGCACATACCAGGCAGCGGCGAACGCAAAACTGGGCGCGGACTGCCACGCAGCCGCGCTGAAGCGACGGTCTTTCAACGTCGTCAGGTCAATGCTTTGCGCACTTGCCTGCTTGATGAGTTCCATGGCCTCGCGCGAGAAACTGGACTGCAGTTCCTGCAGGCGCTCCGGCGCGATTGCCGCGGTTGGAATCTCCGGCATTGCGGGCATTGCGAACGGCAAAATGGGCCGCTACCTGTACCGCCCATCCCGCTGCCGGCATGACTACCCGGGAACCCGGGAAAACCAGCAAGCGCGGCAAACGGATTAGCCGATGCTGATCCGGGCGATTCCGTCTGTCCCGGATTCGCCTGGGCAGCAAGCTTTTGCCACTGACCAGGGTCGGCTACTGCACGCCAGGTGTTGAGCCATTGCTCGAACATTTTTTGAACTGCCGCGGGGTCTGTGGCGGGTATGCCGAAGGGCATACCGGGCGCGGCAGGGGCAGCCTGCGCAGCGGACGGACTTGTTGAACCCGGTGACGATGATGAAGAAGATCTGGAAGCAGCCATATCTGCGTTTGACCTAAGCGTCCCGAGAGACTGAGTTGCTGATGCAGGCGTGACGTGGAGCTGCGTCGTCGTGATCGTCGCGCCGGGCTGCTAAACGCCCGACCGCAGTGATGTGACCTTGCTACGCCGTGCGCTTTTGTGAAACATTCTCGCTCCACGGTGCAAGGCGTGTCAATGCGTCGCCTTGATTTTGACGCAGCGCGATATTTTTTTATCATCGTTTTCCCGATGTGACGCGATGATGAATGTCAAGAATTGTTGCGCAACATAAAGCTAAAGCGCGGCAGTCACGCGGCTGTCATGTTTTCTTGGCGCAAGGGAGCGTGCGCTACGGTATCGGCGAAGATCAGATTAGCAGCGAACTTCAGCAGGATCGGCGCGGGCCTATTCTCCCAGCCAGATCATCGCGGCCATGCGCCCGGTGGTGCGGTCCCGCCGATACGAATAGAACCGGTCCACTTCAGTCACCGTACAAAACATGCCGCCGTGGATATTCTCCGACGCCACGCCGGTCTCCTGGAGGCGCAAACGGGCGAGCGCGTAGAGATCGGCGAGATATTTGTGTTTCTCTTCACGTTTGGCGAAAGCGGCAACGGTCGCGTCGCGCAACGCGGGGTCGGCCGCAGCGACAAACGCATCAAGTACGTCCTCGCCAACTTCGAACGCCGCCGGGCCAATAGCCGGACCGAGCCATGCATGCAGCGTGCTGGTCTTGGCGCCAGCCAGATTGGCCACGCGCGCGGCCGTCTTTTCCACGATTCCAGCCGCGAGGCCACGCCAGCCTGCGTGCGCGGCGCCTACCGCGCGGCCGGCGGTATCGCAGAAAAGTACCGGCAGGCAATCCGCGATCATCACCAAACACACAACGTCTGCGCGATCCGTCACGGCTGCGTCGGCTTTGACCGCTGAACCGGCAGAACCCGCGCAGCGGTCGGTCACCGCGCCCGCATCCTCGATCTGCGCGCCATGCACCTGCTCGAGCCACGCAACAGGAGCGCCAGTAAGCTCCACCACGCGTCGACGGTTTTCCATCACGGCGTCGGGCACATCGCCTGTGTGCAAACCCAGATTGAGCCCGCCATGGCCGTTCGCACCGCCATACGGCGCGGCACTGACGCCACCATTGCGGGTGGTCGCGAGCGCCTTCACTCGCGGAGAAACAGCACCGGGACCACTCGACCAGTCGGGCCAAAGGCAATCGTCACGGCGAAGCGACGGCTGAGCGGCAAATTTGGCGGCGAAGTCAGCCTCGGATGGCGTCACCATGGGCGTCATTTCTCGTTATATTCGATCGGCTGCGATTCATCCCAGCCGCCACGCACTTCAGCGCCACCTTCGTCTTCATCGATGAAATCCGCGTCTTCCGGATCGAGATCTGTCGCTTCATCACGGTCCAGGCCCAGTTCCGCTGCGAGCGCTTCAATATCTTCCGGCACGTCCGCGCGCCAGCTGATCTCACGGCCCGTGGTGGGATGAATCAGCCCGAGCCTCCACGCATGCAGCGCCTGCCGGTTGAAACCATCCGGCAGCGGCTGCACTGAACGCTTGCCGCGAGCGTGACCGTAGATCGGATCGCCCAGCAACGGATGGCGGATATGCGCGCAATGCACGCGGATCTGATGCGTGCGGCCAGTGTCGAGATCGCAGTGAACTGCGGACACTGGCTGGTTGTTCCACATCGCGCGGTCGATGGTGCGGTAATGCGTGCGGGCATATTTCCCCGATGCGCTCTCCACCACCGCCATATGCGTGCGATCGCGCGGATCGCGGCCAATCGGAGCGTCAATAGTCCCTTCGTCCGGCATCGTTCCCCACACCAGCGCAACGTAGCGGCGCTTCACCGTGCGCGCTTGCAACTGACGGGTCAAGACCGTCTGTGCTTCAAGCGTGCGTGCAACCACCATCAGCCCCGACGTCTCCTTGTCCAGCCGATGCACAATACCCGCGCGCGGCAAGCCGGCAGCGGCATCGCCGCATCGGTACAGCAGGCCGTTGAGCAGCGTGCCGCTCCAGTTGCCTGCCGCCGGATGCACGACCATGCCCGCGGGCTTGTTGATGACCACGAGCGCATCGTCTTCATAGACGATGTCCAGTGGCACCGGCTCCGGTGTGAACGCGAGCTGTTCCGGGAGCAGATCAGGAATCAGCGTGATGGTCGCGCCCAGCGGCACCGGTTGCCGGATCTTCGCGGGCACACCGTCCACCACCACGCGTTGCGCATCGATCCAGATCTGCAGGCGGCTGCGCGAAAACTCCGGGAATAACCGCGCCATGACCTTATCGAGGCGCTCACCGGCATACTCGTCGGGTACAAGGATCGTGCGCGGCGTTTCGGCGTCGGCGCGGCGCTCGTGCAGGTTGGTGGGCACGGGTTTGCCGTGAATCTCCTCTGCCGTGTCCGGCGCAGCGGCCGGTTCGGTCAAATCGTCCGGACGTGCGTCGTCGGCCGATGCGCTTGGGCTATAATCTGTAGTACGACTTGTACTTGATGTACTTGAGCGGATCATTTAGACTGGAAGCTGGGGATTGGTCAGAAAGGCATGAGCTAGAAAATGCAAGCACTGATGCGAGCCGTGAACCAAGCTTTGAGAACCGTTTTGAACCCTGTCTGTCAACTGGGCCGGCTATTGTCGAACTTTTCTGTCACGGTCATGGCGCTGGCTGCGAGTGCCTTTATCGTAGCGGGCTGTCATGGTTTGCCCGAGAAAACTGACGAAACAGCAACGTGGGATAACGGCAAATTATACTCGGAGGCGCAAGATGCGCTGGTAGGCAGTGACTTCGGCAAATGTGCGAAGTATTTCGAGAACCTTGAAGGTCGCGATCCGTTCGGTCATTTTGCGCAACAAGCCCAGATCAATGTCGCGTACTGCAACTGGAAGGATGGTGAAACCGCTTCTGCAGACTCGGCTATCGACCGCTTCATCAAGCTGCATCCGGATCACCCGGACATTGCCTACGCGTATTACCTGAAAGGCATGATCCACTTCAACGACGACCTCGGTCTGTTCGGCCGCTTCTCCGGCCAGGACATGAGCGAGCGCGATCCGAAGTCGCTGCGCGAATCGTACTACGCGTTCACGGTCGTGGTCGACAAATATCCGCAAAGCAAGTATGCGCCCGATGCTGCACAACGCATGCGCTACATTGTGAACGCTCTGGCTTCACACGAAGTCCACGCCGCAGATTATTACTATCGGCGTGGCGCGTATGTAGCGGCCATCAACCGTGCGCAATCCGCTATTCGTGAATATCGGAATGCGCCTGCAACCGAAGATGCGTTGCATATCATGATGCTGTCGTACGCCAAGCTCGATCAGCCGCAACTGGAAGGTGACACGAAGCGTGTGCTGGCCGCTACGTTTCCCGACAGCCCGTATGTAACCGGCAAGTCGCGTCCAGGTAAGGAAAACAAATCGTGGTGGCAGATCTGGTAAGCGGTTTTTCGCGCTGACTGTTGCAACAAGAAACCCGGCTTTGCCGTAATGTGTTTCTGGTGACTTAAACATCTCACGCTAGGCGCCCGACCGTCCATCCGATGGCAGATCAGCGCGGCAAATGATACGCAATACTCGGTATCTCCATCTCTTCGGCCCTGATCGCCTTACCGCGACAGAGCGAGCCGTTCCACCTCACTTGCGCTTGAGTTGCGAGAGATCCCGCACCGCGCCACGGTCGGCCGAGGTCGCCAGCGCGGTATAGGCCTGCAACGCTTGCGATACCACGCGTTCACGATTCACCGGCATCCAGGCGTTGTCGCCACGTGTCTCCTCCATGGCTTCGCGACGGCGTGCCAATTCGTCGTCCGACACCAACAGGTGCATCTTGCGCGTAGGAATGTCGATCTTGATCACATCGCCGTCTTCCACCAGACCGATCGTGCCGCCTTCGGCTGCTTCCGGCGATGCATGCCCGATCACCAGCCCTGACGAACCGCCCGAGAAACGGCCATCGGTAAAGAGCGCACAGGACTTACCCAAGCCCTTGGATTTCAGATACGACGTGGGGTAAAGCATTTCCTGCATGCCCGGGCCGCCCTTGGGACCTTCGTAGCGGATCACGACCACGTCGCCCGCGACCCACCTTGTCACCCAGAATGGCTTCGACAGCATCGTCCTGGCTCTCGAAGACGCGCGCGCCCGGAGAAAATCCATTGCGATTCGTCGACGCCCGCGGTCTTGACGATACAGCCCTTCTCTGCGAGGTTGCCGTAGAGCACGGCGAGACCGCCGTCTTTCGAATACGCGTCCTGCTTGCTGCGGATACAGCCGGTCTTGCGGTCGGTATCGAGCGACGCGAACGTGACTTCCTGGCTGAACGCAACGATGGTCGGAATGCCGCACGGGGCAGCCCGGAAGAATTTCTGCGCTTCTTCGCCCGCGCCGCCAGCGACGTCCCACTTGGCGATAGCGTTGCCAAGCGTGCCGCTATGCACGTTGCCGCAGGACAGGTCGAGCAGATCCGCACGGGCAAGTTCGCCGAGAATACCGAGAATGCCTCCAGCACGATGCACATCTTCGATATGGTATTTGTCGGTGGCGGTCGCCGCTTTGCACAGGCACGGCACCTTGCGCGAGATGCGATCGATGTCGGACATCGTGAAATCGACGCCGGCTTCCTGCGCCGCTGCCAGCAGATGCAACACAGTATTAGTCGAACCACCCATGGCCACATCGAGCGCCATGGCATTCTCAAATGCCTGCTTGCTGGCGATGCTGCGCGGCAGGACCGACGTGTCTTCTTCCTGATAATAGCGGCGGCACAGGTCCACCACCAGGCGGCCGGCCTGTTCGAACAGGCCCTTGCGCCATGCATGCGTGGCGACGATCGTGCCGTTGCCGGGTAACGCGAGACCGATCGCCTCGGTTAGGCAGTTCATCGAGTTCGCGGTGAACATGCCCGAGCAGGAGCCGCACGTCGGGCAGGCACTGCGCTCGACTTCCGCCACTTCCGCATCGCTGATCCTGGAGTCGGCCGCCTTGATCATCGCGTCGATCAGGTCGATCTTGGCGATTACCTGCCCGTCCGTCGGCGATTTGACCTTGCCCGCTTCCATCGGACCGCCGGAAACGAACACGACGGGGATGTTCAGGCGCATGGCTGCCATCAGCATGCCCGGGGTGATCTTGTCGCAATTGGAAATGCAGACCATGGCGTCGGCACAATGCGCGTTGACCATGTATTCCACCGAATCGGCGATCAGTTCGCGCGAAGGCAGCGAATACAGCATACCGTCGTGGCCCATGGCAATGCCGTCGTCCACTGCGATGGTGTTGAATTCCTTGGCCACACCGCCGGCTGCTTCGATTTCCTTCGCGACCAGCGCGCCCAGATCGCGCAAATGCACATGGCCCGGCACGAACTGGGTGAACGAGTTCACCACCGCGATAATGGGCTTGCCGAAATCGCCGTCCTTCATACCGGTGGCGCGCCACAAGGCGCGGGCGCCGGCCATGTTGCGGCCATGAGTCGATGTGCGTGATCGATAGTCAGGCATCTGTATCCTCGGGGATTGTGGTTGTCAAAATTGGAATTGCACTCAGGCCAGCCAATGTACCGTCGCTGACGGTGATGGTCACCGTGGCTCGCGGTAGCGCGCACTGTGTGCGCCGGGAATGTACGAATAGTGCGAGAGCACCGATAAGACGTCCAATATCTTTTTCGACCCAATTAGGTCGAAAAAGATATTAATTGACGATCGGGCGAGACAAGGAAGGGGCAGTGATGCTGTCCTTGAATGAAATACGGGCTGCAGGTTAATGGCAGCCTTGAAACGCTACGCTCATTCGTCTTCTTGAGCTACCGCCGTTTCCGGATCGGAGAAGAAAGCGCGCACCATTTCCAGTTCGCGCGTGCGCTTGAACGGCGGCAGACTTTGCCAGATACGCCGGCCGTAGGGTTTATCGACGAGACGGGCGTCGCAGATCATCAGCACGCCCCGATCCGTTTCCGCGCGAATCAACCGGCCGGCGCCCTGCTTCAGGGTGATCACCGCCTGCGGCAACTGATGCACAGCGAACGGACTCAGCCCCTTCTTGGTCAACGCATCCAGCCTTGCGGACAGCACCGGGTCATCGGGCGGTGCAAACGGCAGCTTGTCGATAACCACCAGCGACAGCGCATCGCCACGCACATCCACGCCTTCCCAGAAACTCTGGCTACCCACGAGGATCGCGTTGCCATAGGAACGGAACCGGTTGAGCAATTCGGTGCGGTTGGCGTCGCCTTGCACGAGCAGCGGGTAGTCCCAGCCGCGCTGCTCGATCGTATCGCGCAAACGCATTGCGATCCGGTCGACCGCGCGCAACGTCGTGCACAGGAAAAACACACCGCCCTTCGATACCTCGATCACAGGCAACGCGCCGTCGAAAACAGCGTCGGTGAAATTCGGCGACGACGGTTGCGGCAAGTTACGCGGCACGTACAACAGGCCTTGCGCCGGGTAATCAAAGGGACTGGGCAGAGTCATTGAACGACGCGCGTTCAGGCCCATTTGCGCGGCGTAATGCGTGAAATCCCCCCGCACCGACAACGTCGCCGACGTGAAAATCCACGCCCGTGGCACACCGGCACGCTGCTTCGAAAAAATAGGCGCGACGGAAAGCGGTGTCTCGTGCAACTGCACCGTATGCGAGAACACTTCGATCCAACGCACCATCTCGTTCGGATCCCCTTTCGCCGTCGCCTCCACTTCTTCGGCGACCGCCTTTTCGACGGAAGTCGGCGGCGCGGTCCAGCCATCCAGCAAGCCCTGCAATTCACGCGCACGGCGCACCAGCGCGCCAAGCGACTCAGCCCGTTCAGCGTGCTCGCCAAGCGCCTTGGTGAGCGCGTCCAGATGCTCTTCCAACGTATCGAGTGCGTCGAATAGCGGATGGTCGTCGGCGAGCTGGCCAAGCGACATGCGTACGGAATCTTCCTTGAACGCCAGCCGCACGTCGCGCGCCGCACGTTCCATCGCCGCGCCAAGTTTCGTCCAGTCGGAGAAATCGCGGGCGTGGCTCAAGCCTTCTGCTACCGCGTCGCGGGCCAGTTCGAGAAACTGCGTGGTCGATACCGTCTCGCCGAAAAACAACGTCGCGGTCTCGGGCAACTGATGCGCTTCGTCGAAGATGATGGTGTTTGCGGTCGGCAGCAATTCGGCCATGCCAGTGTCGCGCAGCATTACGTCGGCAAAGAACAAATGGTGGTTCACCACCACGATATCCGCCTGCTGCGCTTCGCGCCGCGCCTGCATCACGAAACACTCTTTGTACTGCGGGCATTCCTGGCCGAGGCAGTTGTCGCGCGTGGACGTGACCATTGGCCAGACGGGCGAGTTTTCCGGCACGCTCGCGAGCTCGGCCTTGTCGCCGGTGCGCGTGATCTTGGCGAAACGGATGATTTCCTGCAGATGCGCCGTGTCCTGGCGCTTGGGCAAACGGCCGTTATCGGCGGTGCGTTGCAGGTAGTAGTGACACAGGTAATTCGCTCGCCCTTTGAGCATGGCGACCGACATCGGCACGGCAAGCGCGGCGCGCACGGTGGGAATGTCGCCCTGGAATAGCTGGTCCTGCAAGTGCTTCGTGCCGGTCGAGACAATCACCTTGCCGCCCCACAGCATGGCCGGCACGAGGTAGGCGAAAGTCTTGCCGGTGCCCGTGCCCGCTTCCACGATCAGCGTGTTTTCGCCACCATCGATTCTCGTCGATGCCATCGCCACGCCCAGTTCGTCCGCGCCCTCTTCATGAACGATCGGCACATCCGATGGCCCGAGCTTGCGCGCGGGACGGCGTTGCGCGTCGAACATCGCGGGTTCGGGCATGGCGCGCCCGGACGCTTCCATGGCTGCCGCAACAGCGCGCGCCATGTCGACCTGGGAGGCACGCGAGCGATAACTGTCGATTTGCTGCGCCAATAGACCTTCGGTGGCAAAAATCGCGTCAAGTTCAGTGCGGCGCTTAGGTGCGAGCGTAAGCGAAAGCGTCGTGTCGACGACGCCCTCCTTCGCGGCCGGCTTCAGCACGGATTCCGCGTTCTCTGTGAGGGCATTGTCAGACGAATTCAAAGGGGCCTTCCTGCTTGTGTTCCGGCTGATGACGGGTATCGGGGTCAGCCTTCCCTTGCCGGCTGGGCGCCAAGGGAAGGCTGACGTGAAGTTCTTCCGGGTCACGCGTATGTTACGTCCGCGTCACGTGCGCATCACGTGTTTGAGCGCGTGTCCGGTTCCAACTGCAATTGCAGCAGGATGATCGTGTCCTTGACCTTGAGTTTCCGCTTCTTCAGGCGCCTGATCTCGAAGTCGTTGATGCCGGGAACCTCAGCCATCTTGCCGATAAGACTATCCAGGCCGTGATGCTCCGCTTCCAGTTGCCCGATACGTTCGCGGATCGTGCCTGTGTCGACTATATGCATGCATACTTGCTTCCCCTGGTCGCGGCGAGCCGCTTCACGTCACTGACGGCGTCGCCCGAGGTTGCTGTCCGGTCCCGGCTTACTTCGGTTGCTGTTGCTGCTGTTGTTCTGCTTGAGTTGTTCCTGGTGCGCCTGGTCTGCGGCTTCCTGCTGCGCACGCTGTTGCTGCTTGACGGCTGCTTCCTTCTGCCGGGACTGGACTTCCGTTTGATGCTCGGCAGCGTCACGTTGCTTGGCCGCAAAGCGTTCCGCCTTGTCCTCGCGTTCCTTTGCGTCCTGCACGCCGCGCGCTGCGGCATCGGCAAGTTTCTTCTGGTAATCCGCCTGCTTGCGG
Source organism: Candidatus Burkholderia crenata (assembly GCA_001190015.1). GTDB lineage: Bacteria > Pseudomonadota > Gammaproteobacteria > Burkholderiales > Burkholderiaceae > Caballeronia > Caballeronia crenata. The sequence continues at coordinate 5,515 of LGTG01000259.1, read as the reverse complement.
TCGTAATCGGCCTGGTTCGCCGCGCGTTGTGGCGCTTCCGCCGTTCGCTGCGCCTCCGACAATGCGTTCTGGCGCTGCTTCTCGGCGAACGATTCTTCGCTCGCCTTCTCGTTCGCCGCGCGCTGCGGTGCTTCGGACGCGTACTGCGCGCTCTTGATCGCAGCTTGCTGGTCCCGCTGCTGTGCGTGCTGCAGACGCTGTTCGTCGTCGAGCGCCAGCTGCTCCTTGCGAATCTGCGCGCCTACTTCACGCTTGGCATCGCGCGCCTTGTCCAGGCAGTGATTCACGAAAAAAGTGCTGTAGCAATCGTGCTGCTTGACCGCATAGAGATAGTTATTCTCCGCGGTGCGAGCATCGAGTGCCTTCTGACGCGTGGTGAAATCGTTTGCATCGGCAGTGGCTTGCAGTGCGCTGGCACCGACCACACCGGCCACCTGGCTTGCCGGGACGCCCGATGCTGTTTGCGCGGCATCGTCTTGCGCGCCTGCTTCGTCGAGCGGCGTTTGCACAACCGACGTGCCGGGGTTGATAGGCTCCGGTGTATGCGCCATGGCAGTCGTGCCGGCACCCGCACAGGCTAGCGCGAACAATATTGCCGCGACGGACTGGGCGAGCGGCAAAATCTGCCGCGACACTTCAGGTAGCAGAACAGCCGGCCGCACGATGGCGGCAACATCGCCTCCCGATACGGCGGCCGGACCGGTCGAGGCGAACGAATCGACTGGAGCAGTCGGCAAAGCAGGCGAAAGGCGGGAAGTCGGCAACGTGATAAGCCAGCGTGATAGACAAGGAGACGGACAAGGTAGTGAAAAAGCAGCCTCTACGGTTTCGGAATTCTATCACCGCGCGCCGGAGCCCTCCGGCATTTATGGCAAAATGCCCCGCTTCACCAACCCGGCAAACGTGTTCGCGCGGCTTAACGTGAAATGTGCGGCACGAAAAGCCCTTGATGAGCCAGCAGGCTGACGCAGACCCCCATGACGGAAACCGTAGCACTCAAGATTGTCCAGCGCATCGCCACCGAGTTGAATGTGCAGCCGCGGCAGGTCGCCGCCACGGTGCAACTTCTCGATGAAGGCTCCACAGTTCCGTTCATCGCCCGATATAGAAAGGAAGTGACGGGCAATCTTGACGACACGCAATTGCGCAATCTCGAGGAACGGCTCATCCATCTTCGCGAGCTGGAAGACCGTCGCGCAACGATTGTCCAGAGCATCGACGAACAGGGCAAGCTCACGCCCGAGCTGCGCGCGGCCATTGAAGGCGCCGACAGCAAGCAGGTGCTCGAAGATCTGTATCTTCCCTACAAACCGAAGCGCCGCACGCGCGCGCAGATTGCCCGCGAAGCCGGCCTGCAACCGCTTGCGGATGCTCTCCTCGTCGACCCGACACTCGATCCGCAGACAGAAGCGGTGCGTTACGTGGACGCAGAAAAAGGCGTCGCCGACATCAAGGCCGCGCTCGATGGCGCCCGTGACATTCTCTCGGAGCAGTTCGGCGAAACGGTGGAAATTCTCGGTAAGGTTCGCGATTACCTGTTCAAGCAAGGCAGTGTGATTTCGACCGTCGTCGAAGGGAAAGAAACCGAAGAAGGCGAGAAATTCCGCGACTACTACGACTATTCGGAAACCATCCGCACGGTCCCGTCGCACCGGGCGCTTGCGCTATTTCGCGGACGCAACGCCGGCGTATTGATGGTCAAGCTGGGTCTGGGCGAAGAGCTCGACGCGCAGGTGCCGCATCCGGGCGAAGCGCTGATCGCACGTCACGTGGGCATCGCGAATCAGGGCCGGCCGGCCGATAAATGGCTCTCCGACGTGTGCTGTTGGTGCTGGCGCGTGAAGGTGCAGCCGAATATCGAAAATGATCTGCTGACGAATTTACGCGAGGAAGCCGAAGCCGAGGCTATTCGCGTGTTTGCACGCAACCTGAAGGACCTTTTGCTCGCCGCTCCGGCAGGTCCGAAAGCCGTAATCGGCCTCGATCCCGGTATGCGTACCGGCGTGAAAGTGGCCGTGGTCGATCGCACCGGCAAGCTGCTCGCCACCGACGTGATCTATCCGCACGAACCACGTCGCGACTGGGACGGCTCGCTCGCCAAACTCGCGTGGATCGCCGCGCAGACGCAGGCTGAGCTGATCAGTATCGGCAATGGCACGGCCTCGCGCGAGACCGACAAGCTCGCGAGCGAACTGATCGCGAAACATCCGGAACTGAAGCTTCAGAAGATCGTCGTGTCCGAAGCGGGTGCATCGATTTATTCGGCATCCGAACTGGCATCGAAGGAATTTCCTGACCTCGACGTCACGCTGCGCGGCGCGGTGTCGATTGCCCGCCGGCTGCAGGATCCGCTCGCGGAACTCGTCAAGATCGATCCGAAAGCGATCGGCGTCGGCCAGTATCAGCATGACGTCAATCAACGCGACCTCGCCCGCTCGCTCGACGCGGTGGTCGAGGATTGCGTGAACGCGGTCGGCGTGGACGCCAATACCGTGTCGGTTGCGCTGCTTGCGCGCGTGTCGGGATTGAACGCTACGCTGGCGCGCAATATCGTCGATTTCCGCGATGTCAACGGCCCGTTTGCATCGCGTGATCAATTGAAGAAAGTGCCCTGTCTCGGCGATAAAACCTTCGAACAAGCCGCCGGATTCTTGCGCATCAACAACGGTGTGAATCCGCTGGACCGCTCGTCGGTGCACCCGGAAGCGTATCCGGTGGTTGAACGGATACTGGCCAAGATCAAGAAGCACGCTGCCGATGTTATGGGCAAGCGAGAAGCCTTGGCGGGCTTGTCGCCGGCAGAATTCGTCGACGAGCGGTTCGGTCTGCCGACGGTGCGCGACATTCTCGCGGAGCTGGAAAAACCGGGCCGCGATCCGCGTCCTGAATTCAAGACGGCCACGTTCCGCGACGGTGTCGAGAAACTCTCCGATCTCACTCCGGGCATGATTCTGGAAGGCGTGGTCACGAACGTGGCCGCGTTTGGTGCGTTCGTTGATATCGGCGTGCATCAGGATGGATTGATGCACGTATCGGCGATGTCGACGAAGTTCATCAAGGATCCGCACGAGGTAGTGAAAGCCGGTCAGGTGGTGAAGGTGAAAGTGCTGGAGACGGATGTGAAGCGCCAGCGGATTGCGCTGACCATGCGTCTGGACGATGACTTCGCCGCGGACAGGGGGCAGGCCCAACAAGCAGTGCGGCGCGCAAGACCGCCGTGGCGGCGCGGGCGGCGGGGGCAGTGCCCGCGATGTCCGGGGTAATAACGGCGGCAAGCGCGAACCGGAAGCGGCCAGCGCGATGGCGGCGGCATTTGCCAAGCTGAAAAAGTAAACGAGCTATACGGCTCGATAGAAACGAAAACGGCCCGTCGCTAGACGGGCCGTTTTCTATTTAGTTACCTTAACAAAAGTGTGTGTTGGTCTGGGACACACGGCCATCAAATCTCGATCTTCGTCCCTAGCTCGACCACCCGGTTCGCGGGAATACTGAAGAAGTCCGTCGGTTTCGCAGCATTCTGATGCATCCACGCAAACACCCGTTCGCGCCACACCGACATACCCGGCAACTGCGTCGGCACGACCGTTTCCCGTGCCATAAAAAATGACGTATCCACGAGTTCGAACGTCATGTCGTGCGTACGGCCGATATCGAGCAACACTGCTTTCACGTCGGGCGTTTCATTAAAACCGTACTGCGCCTTCACGAGGAAGAGCCCACCGCCCGCGTCCTTCACTTCCACGCGCGTGGCGTCGTCGGCATACGGCACATCGCGAGTGATGAAATTCAGGAAGATGGTCCGTTCATGCAGGACCTTGTTGTGCTTCAGGTTGTGCAACAGGCTGACCGGCACGAGCGAGTCGTTACCGGTCAGGTAGATTGCGGTACCCGACACCCGATGCGGCGGATGCGCGCGCAGTCCCTGCAGGAACGGCATCAACGGAATACCATCGGCAGCGGTCCGGTCCTTCACGATCATGCGGCCCTTGAACCACGTCATCAGCAGGAAAAACAGCACGCCGCCAATACCCAGCGGCAGCCAGCCACCCTGCTCGATCTTCAGAAGGCTGGCGCCGAGAAAACCGACATCGACGATAAAAAACACGCTGATAATCGCGCCCGCCAGAAACTTGTTCCAGCCCCACAGCTTGGTCATCACGACCGACGCGAGAATGGTGGTGACGAGCATGGTCGCGGTGACGGCAAGCCCGTATGCGGCCGCGAGATTCTCGGAGCTTTTGAAGCCGATCACGATGCACAGGATGACGAACAACAGCATCCAGTTCACGACCGGAATATAGATCTGCCCGATCGCCAAATCCGACGTATGCAGGATCTTCATGCGTGGCACGTAGCCAAGCTGGATTGCCTGGCTCGTCAGCGAATACGCCCCTGAGATGACAGCTTGGGATGCGATCACTGTGGCTACAGTCGACAGGACCACCAGGGGCAAGAGAGCCCATTCCGACACCAGGAGAAAGAACGGACTTTCGGCCGCTCCCGGCGAGTGCATCAGCAACGCACCCTGGCCGAAATAATTAAGCACCAGCGACGGCATGACGAGGCCATACCACGCGTAGCGAATGGGCTTGGCGCCGAAGTGCCCCATATCGGCATACAGCGCTTCTGCGCCGGTCAGCACCAGCACAACCGACCCGAGCACGATATACGCCTGCAGCACGTGGGCAGCCATGAACGAAAACGCGTAATACGGATTCAACGCTATCAGCACGCGCGGCACTTGCACGATGTGACACACGCCAAGCACGGCCAGCGTCAGGAACCACAGTCCCATGATCGGACCGAAGAGCTTGCCGACAACCGACGTACCACGACGCTGGATCCAGAACAGCATCACGAGAATGACAATGGTGATCGGAATCACGTACTCCGAAAGCGCCGGTGAGACGATCTCCAGCCCTTCTACCGCGGAGATTACGGACATGGCCGGGGTAATCACCGCATCGCCGTAGAACATGCATGCGCCGAAAATGCCAAGCATCATCAGCACGCCGGTCCCGCGCCCTGGCCCCTTCAACGTACGCAATGCAAGCGTCATCAACGCGAGCACTCCGCCTTCGCCGTTGTTGTCGGCGCGCATCACGAAGAGCACATACTTGATAGAGACCACGATCATGATCGCCCAGAACAACAGCGAGATGACCCCGAGGATGGAAGCTTCGCTCAGCTCAATACCGTGCGACTTGCTGAATGCCTCTTTCAGCGCGTATAGCGGGCTGGTGCCGATATCGCCGAACACTACGCCGATTGCGGCAAGCGCCAGGGCAGGTAGCGGCTGTTTGCGCTCGTGCGCGTGAGTCGTATTGTTCATAAACGCGGGAAGCCGTCCGAAGCGGAAAAAACGAACGCCATTCTAACGTTGCGGGCGGCGCCCGACCGGCCTGTTGCGATACCGCGACGACCGGAGCGAAGCGACAGTTTAGCATTGCGGAAAAGCCCCGAAGGGCGAATTCAACCGGTCGTTGCAACATCTCGAAATTTGGAGATGTTAAAT
>LGTG01000258.1 GCA_001190015.1 Candidatus Burkholderia crenata | reverse complement strand
TTTCGAGATGTTGCAACGACCGGTTGAATTCGCCCCTTTCGTGAGAGAAAAACACTCAGAAACGTCAGGCTTGAAGGTCGTGAGCGTGGGCCGCGATAGCAAGCGTCGATGACCGGGCATACCAAGCAGAAGCTGATCGAGGCCACAGATCGCCGCCGCAGGATGAACATCATGTTCGCTTTATGTTGTTCCCTTGCGGTAGTGCAGCGACGGATACGCCCAGCTCGGCGGCCGCTTCAGCGAGTTGCTTCGTAGCCCGTAGGCTGTGCGAAGCGGTGCCCATCAGAATCAACGATAAAGCTTCACTCCGAACGAACATCCGATTTGTATGAGCGTCCCTAGCTATAACACTGGAACCGGCAAATACCGTTCTAGAAAGGGAAGCGTTAGCTATAAAAGCTAAGCATATCCTGGAGTTGCCTGTTCCGGTTCTCTCAAGACCTCAAGACGACCGTGCTGTGGATTCGAAAAGAAAAATCACTTATATCCGGAACGCTTCGTCAAGCTGCCGGCAGATTCAATCGCCAAACGAAGCCGCATGCGCATTGCTGATCGCGTTGTCAACCTGCTGATTGAAGACGTCCTACCGCTTTAATTATAAGAGCATTCGGCTCAAGTTATAAGAGCATTCGGCTCAAATTTGGCCCGGAAGGTGGAAAAGAAAGTACGCACATTCCGAACATTCGACGACGCTTTGAATAGCTGGCGGGCAAGTTCGTCGTAATTTGCCATATCGAGCACTTCGGCAACGATCAGGAAGGCAGGACCTGGCGACAACCGATAGCATTGAGTTACCGCCGGTTCCGCACAGACATATGCTTCGAACGTGTCGAGATCTTCTGCCGTCTGCCGATCAAGACTTATTTCGATAACTACGATGAGTACCGGACCAAGAATGATTGGATCGAGCACTGCGATCTCGCGTTGGATGATGCCCGCTGCCCGTAGCTTTTCCACTCGTCGTAAAACATGTCAGGGGTGATGTGTACACGCGTGACGCGAGATCGACGTTGGACATGGATGAATCCCTCTGAAGTATTTGGAGGGTTCGTAAATCGAGGTCATCCAGAGAAATATTAGCCACTTGGTCCCCTAAATTTAGAAATATGCAAAATAAAATTTCACAAAAAAATTTGAAATATTATATTTCATATATATATAAAATATAATATAATTTCATATATGAAGTTGTAACCTCTGCGATATGGCCTCCCGTCGGATGCCTCCTCTCTACGGAGCGATAAAATGTGTGGCATTGTCGGAGCGGTCGCGCAACGGGATGTTTTGCCCAATCTGGTCGACGGATTAAAACGGCTCGAGTATCGAGGATATGATTCCTGTGGCATCGCGGTCTACCGTGAAGGTAAGTTGTTGCGAGCACGCGGAATTGACAGGGTGGCCGCACTCCAAGACGAAGTCGCGAGGCGGCAACTCTCAGGATATACGGGCATAGCGCATACGCGTTGGGCCACGCATGGTAAGCCGGCGACAGAAAACGCTCATCCGCACTTTTCTCCGAGCACTAGCGAACCTCGAATTGCGCTATCTCACAACGGAATTATTGAAAACCATGAGGAGTTGCGCGCTGACCTCCAGAAGCACGGGTATCAGTTTACAAGCCAGACAGACAGCGAGGTAATCGCGCATCTCATAGATCACTTATACAACGGTGACTTGTTTGAAGCGGTCAAAGAAGCGGTCGAACATTTGCAGGGGAGTTATGCGATAGCCGCTTTGTGCCGTGACGAACCGCATCGTCTTGTGGGGGCGCGAGATGGCATGCCCTTGGTCGTCGGCGTGGGCCAGGGCGAAAATTTTCTCGCGTCGGACGCGATCGCATTATCCACCGTTACGGACAAGATCGCCTATTTGGATAACGGAGATGTGGTCGACCTTCAGCTTCATCGCTACCGGGTCATCAATAGTCTTGGCCAACGTGTTGAACGACCGGTAACCACCGTCGCGGCACATGCCGGCGGGATTGACCTAGGGCTTTATCGCTATTACATGCAAAAAGAAATCTTCGAGCAGCCGCGAGCTGTAGCTGATACCCTGCAAGACGTGACATCCATCATGCCAGAACTATTTGGCGACAGTGCTTGGCGAGTGTTCCACTCTATAGACTCCGTATTGCTTTTGGCATGTGGCGGAAGTTATCACGCGGCCCTAACCGCGAAATACTGGATTGAAAGTTTTGCACAAATCCCGGTGGCTGTTGAGATTGCAAGCGAATTTCGATATCGCGATAACTTCCCCAGTCGTAAGACTCTCGTTGTTGCAGTGTCACAAAGCGGAGAGACTGCAGATGTTCTTGGTGCCGTCCAGGTAGCTAAGCAGCAAGGAATGACAAGTACGCTTGCTATTTGCAACGTGCAGAGCAGCGCGCTTCCGAGAGAATGCGAGTCAGTTTTTTTTACACGGGCAGGTGTCGAAGTTGGGGTGGCTTCTACAAAAGCATTCACTACTCAGCTTTTGGCCCTATATCTGCTTGCTCTTACGTTGGCGCAAGTGCGAAAGCGCCTTTCTGATCAAGATGAGCAGAGACATCTAAGCTCCCTTCGGCACCTACCCGATGCGATGGGCAAGGTGCTCGCGCTGGAGCCACAAATCATCGAATGGGCTGAGCAGTTAACGAGAAAGCAAAATATACTTTTCTTAGGGCGCGGAATGCACTACCCGATAGCATCGGAAGGAGCACTTAAGATGAAGGAGATCTCGTACATCCACGCGGAAGCTTACCCCGCTGGCGAGCTTAAGCACGGCCCATTAGCATTGGTATGCGACGAAATGCCCGTCGTCGCGGTCGCGCCGAACGACCGGCTCCTTGGAAAATTAAAATCTAATATGCACGAGGTTAGCGCACGCAACGGTAGGCTTTACGTTTTTGCCGACAGCGACTGCAACATAACTGAGACTTCAAACGTGGGAATTATTCGACTGACCGAATATTATGGTCAGCTGTCTCCAATTTTGCACACGCTTCCCATGCAACTTCTAGCCTTTCATGCAGCCGTTGCGCGAGGTACAGACATTGATAAGCCAAGGAATCTTGCGAAATCCGTCACTGTTGAATGAGCTATTGCTCGTTAGAGTTTAACGGAGAAGGTTCTTCGAGCATATGCCGCCGTCAACGGGTGATGACCGATCTAACATGCCACGACGCAGCCCAAGTGGATTGGCGCTAGCAAGTGGGCTTAGTGCGCAGGGTATGGCCACCGAAACCTGTCGACTACCTGACTGCCGTCGCCGGACATATGGTGGTTTCCATCGAGTCGGCAGTCCCGGCTACTGAGAGCGTGCATCAAGATATTTAAAAGTCATGCCGCTTGTGCGTCAGGCTTCTCTGATTGAATGCGACGCATCGCTGCGGCCAGTCAGCGGCTTGCACTGGCGGACCTGCACGAACTTCCTAATGTCGAAGGCGGTTGGCTAAGACAGCGAGCGAAAAGGTTACGGGCTCTTCCATGTCGAGATTCGAACTTCTTCACGTCCGAAATGGGGCAGATCACGAGGAATTACCAGCCCGTGAGCGACGTCTCAAAGGTCCCTCGAAGACAACGTCGAAACTCAGAGCGTGTCGCGACACAGTTCGTGCTCATCGCAAGGCGAATTCAACCGATCGTTGCAACATCTCGAAATTTGGAAGTGTTAAATGGGGCAACCGCGAGGCTAGGGCTCGCAACAAACCGGGAGGCCGATGATGCCATCGCCGGGCAGACCAGGTGTAAATCAGTTTGAGACGAAGCAAGCGTTTGGGAAATTTATTGCCGAGGGAATGGAAAGTGACGCTGCGGCGCTGGCCTGTGGCGTCTCACAACCGTTGGGTCCGCGATGGTTTCGCGAAGCCGGCAGCATGCCGCCGATTGAGTTGGTGCCTCGCTCGGGCCGAT
>LGTG01000257.1 GCA_001190015.1 Candidatus Burkholderia crenata | reverse complement strand
TGCATGTGCAAACCTCTTGAACACTGTTTCGGTCGTCATGACGGGGCGCTTTTCAACAGCCTGCTAGACGGCAACCTGCAACGTGCCGGCCTGCAGCTATCAGTGTGATCGTTTTAATCTATGCTGTTCTGCTTTTCTCACATCGGAATCGGGGATTGCGTCAGCGACTCTCGCGAACCCTTCAATCGATGTACGTACAACCAAATCGCTTTCGTACACCCACATATTCAACCACTTCCGGACGCGCCTCGCCCGACAGATGATGGACGGCGTCAGTCAAGGGCTCCGCCTTCGTTGCAGAGAACATACCGCGTTTCGACACCGTTAATCGTCACGTGCATACTGGCTCCGTTGGGATGCGGTTTCAGTTCGGGATCGAACCATCGTTACCCGTTTGCGCACGCTCCGAAGTCACCTGTTTGGAGTTTTTCGTCGAATCTTTACCCCGTTCGGGTCCTCGTTCGGGGTTGCCTGACCTTGGTTTGACCTGCTTTCCGTCGAACAAATATCAGGGTTTGTCGGATCCAGGCGCGGCGGGTGTTGTTTCTTCAGACGCATCCGGCGTGCCTGCACCGGATTGACCCGGCGTGGCCGACGGCAGCTGCAGCTTGCCGCGCCAGAGCATTTCGATCTGCATGCCGTTCGGCTCCGTCTGCAGGATACGCACGGGCAGCCAGCCCAGGTCGGATGCGAGCCAGATATCAAGACGCCGGCGATCGCCCTTGCGTCGGGGCAGGCGGGTGAAATGGCGAGCCTGTACGTTGCCGTCCGCGATCTGGACGTTTTCATCGCCGACAGTTTCTATCGGCCAGATCTCATTGCTGTCGTTATCGGCAACACTGAATTGACGAACTACGCCGGGCTTGTACTTGTCGGGCGAGCCGCGCACCAGACTCGACAACTGAATGACAACGCTGAAACGGTCTTCCGCACCATCGGCAAGCGGCTGGTTGTTCGGTGTCTTGGCGTAGACCAGTTGCTTCGTGGTGCGATCGAAGACGGTGATGTCGGCGGCGCACCGGCCCCGCTGCTCCGAGTATTGCTCGGGTGCAATGCCGAAAGCATCGATATGGCCCTTGCTGGAATACACATAGGGTCCGACGAACGGTAAGGGAATGGACACGACCATCTCGTAACGCTGGCCGTCGTTGATCCAGTGGATATTGCCGACCTGGTTCATCACGCCATTGATCCGCGTGTCGTAGCGAAGTTCGCCCGAGGGCGGGACGCTGAATTTATCGCCGGTTGCTGCGGCCGCAGCCGCTGCTTGAAAGGCTGTAGCGTCGCTTGCCGCTTTCGCGGCGGCTTGAGCTGCTTGCTCGGCTTGAGCTGCCTGTGCCGCTTGAGCCGCCTGTTCAGTTTGCGCTGTCGTGATCGCGTGCGTGGGTTCGGCTTGCTTCACCGGCTCGGGCTTGGATGCGTGCGGAGGCAGTGCGGCAGGCGTTGGTGCCTGCGCTATCGGCTTGGGCGTCAGCAACTCGACCTGCACCGGGACATGTTCAGCTGGCTCCGGATTGGAGGCGCTCCGGTTCATCTCCATCCATCGACCGGCGACCCAATGCAGTGCTAGCACAACGAGCAGCACGACCAGCCACACTACCCATCGAAGCGAATGGTCGGCGGGCAAATTGTCGGACGATGCGCCAAAAACGGCGCGATGGCGGCGAAGCAGGGAGAACGGCATCGGCTAGCTCGGAAACGCGCGTAGTCAGGCAAGCGGTAAAACGCTGCCAGGAGAATAATCCGCAACAATCATGACAGAACGCGAGTGATCAAAGGAGCAAGCGAAACGCGCACGAAACGCATATGACTCAGGGGCACGCCGCGATGTTCCGCACTCGTGAAGCATCACGCAATCCTCGGGCCTTACCGTTTGCCCGGTTTGTACCCGAGTTCGTAAGAAAACTGCCCGGCGCATTCGCGCAACGCGGTGTCAATTTCGCCGCCCTAGCGGGTATCGAACGATCCTTCGTGGCCGAGCGCAATCAGTCCCAGCGCGAGATCGCCGGTCGAGTCGAACACCGGCGTGCAGCGCCGCGCCGTGCGCGCGGATCTCGGCCAGCACCGGTTCGATATCCGCCATCGACTGGCGCGTGGCAGCAAGTTCGCGATAAAGCATTGCTTGCGTCTTGCTGCGCGGTAGCCACGCGGCAAACAGCAAACCCGTCGCCAATGACAACAGCGGCATGACATCGCCCAGTTTCAACGCCGCCTTCGCCGGATAACTCGACTCCATCCAGTGCACAACCGTCGGCCCCTGATTGCCCCACACCGAGATCCCCACCGTCAAGTCCAGCCGGTCGCGCAATCCCATCAGCGCGATGCGCGCGAGCTTCACGCCGTCGACCCGGGCAAGCCGCGCCAAACCCATCTGCAACGCGAAACCACCAAGTTCATAGCGCCCGGACACCGGGCCCTGCGAGACCGCGCCAAGCCGCAGGAAACTCACCAGATAACGATGCGCTGCCGGGCTCATGCCGGCGCGCTGGGCGAGATCACGCAACATCATCGCGCGTGGCTCGTTGGTCAGCACGTCGAGCAGGCGGAAGCCGACCTCGATCGACTGGATGCCGGAGCGGGACTTTTCCTCGGCGGTGTCGGTTGAATCGGAGGAATCTGCCAGGTCGAGGGCATCGTCGGCTTGGCCTGTTCGGATACGGGCAGGGCGGGCGAAGCAGGACGGCTGGAAGAGGGCATCGAGAAATCGATGACGGCGCGAGCCGGTTCACAAAACAAAGTTAGGTTGGGCGCGTAGCGGGCCTTGATAGTAGCGGTAAACAGCCAAGGGCCCGGCGAATGCGGCCATGTGAACGACAAGCAGCAAACGCCATCACCGTTCAAAACGGACGTCCGCCAGCTCTGAAAACAAACCGGCAAACGCAGCGAACCATTCACCGCATCGGCCCGAATTATCCCAAAACCGTCCCGACATGATGATTCACCATCGTAAAATAGATTTTCTCCATCGTCACTAAACGTACAAACGCTTTATGAAACTTGCCACGCTAAAGGACGGAACGCGCGACGGCCAATTGGTCGTTGTATCACGTGATTTGCGCACGGTGGCCATTGCCGACGCGATCGTGCCGACGTTGCAACGCGCGCTGGACGACTGGATTTTTTACGCGCCGCAGTTGCTGGATCTTTCGGATTCGCTGAACCAGGGCCGCGCGCGCCACTCGTTCGCCTTCGATCCCAAAGCCTGCATGGCGCCGCTTCCCCGGGCGTTCCAGTGGGCAGACGGCTCGGTTTACGTGAACCACGTCGAACTCGTGCGACGCGCCCGCAAAGCGGAAATGCTGCCCGAGTTCTGGACCGATCCCTTGATGTACCAAGGCGGCAGCGACGATCTGCTTGGACCCACGGACGATATCGTGTGTGCGTCGGAGGCCTATGGCATCGACTTCGAAGCCGAGGTGGCCGTGATCACCACCGACGTGCCGATGGCCGTTAAACCCGCTGATGCACTCAGGCATGTCCGCCTCCTGATGCTGGTCAATGACGTCTCGCTGCGCAACCTGATCTCAGCGGAACTTGGCAAAGGCTTCGGGTTTTTCCAGGGCAAGCCGGCCACGGCGTTTTCACCGGTTGCGGTCACGCCCGACGAACTAGGCGACGCGTGGCGCGAAGGCCGTGTGCATCGGCCGATGATCGTGCACTGGAACGGCAAGAAAGTCGGCCAGCCCGATTGCGGCACGGACATGGTGTTCAACTTCGGCGAATTGATCGCGCACGCGGCCAAAACCCGCAATGTGCGGGCGGGATCGATCGTCGGTTCGGGCACGGTTTCGAACAAGGACACGAAGCGGGGTTATTGCTGTATTGTCGAAAAGCGTTGCCTGGAGACCATCGAACACGGTGCGCCCACAACAGAATTCATGAAGTTCGGGGACAGTGTGAAGATCGAAATATTCGACGAAGCCGGCAAGTCGATTTTCGGCGCGATCGATCAGTCGGTTGTGGCGCTGAATGAATAGCCAATGAATAAGCGACGCCACCAGTAAGGGGTTTCGCCCGATGCGCTCGTATGCTGCGCCGCCCTACACTTAGCCGCATTGCGTCGAAAAGCTTACAAAAACTTGGGCTTCGGCGCACTCATAACAAGGAGACTTCAATGCAGTCAGGCGGCGGATGGGGAACGGCGTTCAGGCAGTTGGTGGCGGGTGTCTTGATCACACTTTCAACGGCGGCCTGGGCGCAGACGCCGCATGTGAAGATCGGACTGGGTTGTCGCTGACGGGGCCGGCGTCGTCGCTCGGCATTCCGGCCCGCGATACCGTGACGTTGCTGCCGAAGGAAATGGGTGGGCGCCCGGTGGACTGCATCATTCTCGACGACGCCTCCGACACCACGCAGGCCGTCCAGACCACGAAGAAGCTGATCTCCGAAGACCACGCGGACGCGATCATCGGATCATCGATTACGCCGAACTCGCTTGCCATGATCGATGTGGTCGCCGACGGCCAGACGCCGATGATCTCGCTCGCGTCTTCGTCGAAGATCATTGAACCTGTGAATGCCAAGCGCCACTGGGTCTTCAAGACGCCGCAAACCGACGCGATGATGGCATCCGCCATTACCGAACATGCCAGCAATCACGGCGTGAAAACGATGGCGTTCATTGGCCAGGCCGACGCGCTCGGCGAGACCTTCTACGCGGAAGTGGCCAAGTTTGCGCAGCTTCACCACATCACCATGGTGGCGAACGAGCGCTTCAACCGGACGGACACCAGCGTGACCGGACAGGTGCTGAAGATCTTCGCGGCGAAGCCGGACGCGGTGGTTGTGGGCGCAGCGGGAACACCGGCCGCGCTGCCGCCGAAGACGTTGAGGGAACGTGGTTACAAGGGCGCGATTTATCATAACCACGGCACGGGCAATCGCGACTTCCTGCGCGTGTGCGGGGCAGATTGCAACGGCACGTTCCTGCCGGTGAGTCCCGTGCTCGTCGCGTCGCAACTTTCCGACGATCATCCGGCGAAACATCTCGCGCTCGAGTACATCAAGCTTTATGAGTCGAAGTACGGCGCGGGCACGGTCTCGGCGTTCGGTTCGTATGCATGGGACGCGAGCATGTTGCTGAACCGCGCGGTGCCGATTGCTTTGAAGGTGGGTGCGCCGGGCACGCCTGAGTTCCGTGGCGCTCTACGCGACGCGCTGGAAAACACGAAGAATTTTGCGGACTCGAACGGCCTTGTCAACATGACGCTGAACTATCATATCGGTCTTGATCAACGTGCTCGCGTGATCGCGGAGATCGAGAACGGCAAGTGGATCTATCAACCACGTTGATCTTTCTTTAGCTAAGGCACGACCATGAGCGACCTCTCTCTTTACGCGCACTACACGTCGCTGGAATTGCGGCGGCACGATCACGGTGTGCTCGAAATCGTGATGAGCGGCGCGGGCACGAACAAAAGCAGACTTGCGACCGCGGACGCGAACATGCATCGTGAACTGGCGGATATCTAGCGTGATATGGGCCGCGATCTGGACACGCGCATGGCGTTGATTCGTGGCGAGGGCAAAGGGTTCTCGGGCGGCGGCGACCTGGGTCTGGTTGAACATATGGCCTCCGACTTCGAGGTCCACGCGCGGGTCTGGCGCGAGGCGCGGGACTGGTAGCAGGTCTTCTCGCCGATATTTCGATCGCAGCGAAAACTGCGCGCATTATCGATGGTCACACGCGACTCGGCGTGGCCGCCGGCGATCACGCGGCAATCGTGTGGCCGTTGCTGTGCGGCATGGCAAAAGCGAAGTATTACCTGCTGTTGTGCGAATCGGTGAGCGGCGAGGAAGCGGATCGGATCGGGCTGGTGTCGCTGGCGGTGGACGAAAGCGAACTGATGCCGAAAGCCATCGAAGTCGCGAATCGTCTGGCGCAAGGGTCGCAGACCGCCATCCGCCGGACCAAATATGCGCTGAACAACTGGCTGCGAACGGCTGGCCCGGCTTTCGATACCTCGCTGGCGCTCGAATTCATGGGCTTTTCCGGGCCCGATGTGCAGGAGGGTATCAAGTCGCTGCGTGAACGGCGCGCGCCGGATTTCCCGGGCGGATCGCCGTTTTAGATCCGCATCGGCTAGTTTGTGGTTTCTCTCATTCCTATTCGCAGCATCAAGGAGAAAGTCTTATGACCGATACGCCCGGTGGTACGCCGCCCTTTGGAAGCATCCCAGGCATGTCTGGTTTCCCCCAGGGCGACATGATGGAAAAGATGTGGGACATGATGAAGCTGAACCCGTTCGCGGCAGCCGCGGTACCGGAAAGATCCCCGTCGCTGTCCATGATGTCCGACATGCACGCGCCACTCACGAACGTTGAATAGCTCGACAAGCGCATCAAGGACATGCGCGCGGTCGAGCATGAAGCTCAACCTGAACATGCTGCAATCGGCTATCCAGGCGCTGGAAGTGCAGCGCGCGACGCTTGCCACGTTGCGTGCATTCGGCACGTTCGGCGCGTTCGCGCAGTCGTCGGTGGAAAAGGCGCAGGCTTCGCAGCCTGCATCATCGACGGCTGCCGCGTAGCCGACGCCGCCGCGGGAAGAGCCGAAGGAGCCGGGTACGGCGGCGCCCAATGACGCTGGTGGGACCGACGCTTCATTCGATCCTTCCGGCTGGTGGAACATGCTTCAGTCGCAATTCAACAGTCTTGCGATACTAGCGCTGGCGCAACAACATGCCGGCGCGGCAGCCCCGAGCATGAGCACGGATGAAGACAAGAACGGCGATGACGACGATGAGGCCGCGCCGCCTGAAACCGACGCGCCGCCCGTGCCCACGAAAGCCGCAGCGAAGAAAGCGCCTGCCAGGAAAGCGGCGCCACGAAAGAAGCCGCTTTGACCCATGCCTAAAGTGGCTCGGCGGTTCTGCGGCGCGGTTGAAACGCTAACTTACTGCACGGCGCCATTGGCGAGCAACTGGTTGCGCAAGCCCGGCGCCAACGTGCGCGGATCGAGCCAGATCGCGAAGAATGCGCGGACGAAGTCGTCGCCAGCAATAGTGCCGATGACTTTATCGTCGGCATAAAACGTCGTGCCTTGTTCAGGCACGAATACGCCAATAACATGATCCCCCGACTGCACGTCCGGGAAGATCTTCTCCATCTGCTCCTGCCATTGCGCCGTCTGCACTTTGCTTGCCACCTTCAGGTCGTCCATTTCCTCGCGGCCTCTTTTGGCGATCGCGGGGCCCTTGAAAGCGCGCGCATATTCGATATCCAGCGCAAACGGCCGCGCCGTCAATTCTTTGCTCGACAGGTCTGTCGGCCCGACAAACAGCTTGGCGTTGTAGATATGAAAACCGTAAATGCGCAACTCGCCTTCGCCCTGCACGCGCGCTTGCGGAATCGTCTGACGCACGATCGATGCTGCGTCAAAGGCAAACGCCTGCAGCGGCAATACGATCAGAACCAGCGCAAGCGCGGCGATCCTGGCGATCAGGCGTGTTCCAAGGTGAACTGGATGACGTCGGTGTTCGAGTGCGTGAACGCGGCCTCGCAATAGAATAAGTAAAAGTCCCACAAGCGCATGAATCGTTCGTCGAATCTTTGTGCGCGAATTTCTTCGAGCCGCGCAACAAACGCATTACGCCATATCCTGTGCGTGCTTAGGTTCAAACAGTCGTTGCAACACCATCATTTAG
>LGTG01000256.1 GCA_001190015.1 Candidatus Burkholderia crenata | reverse complement strand
CCCATGTCGAGTTCTCCGGCTTACTCGCCGCTCCTTTCCGTTTGGGCCTTCAGGCGTCGCCGCCCTAATATGCCCGTTGCTGACTCCTGTCGGGCGCTCAGCGGTCCTTGCGAACCGCTCAGTCCTGGAAGGTCCACGACACCCGGCAGGCCTCCCGAGGTAAGCTCAACCGCCTTCACCGCACACCTGCCGGATTTACCACCCCAGCCCTTGATGGTTATGGACTTCGCGATCCATTGCTCGCTCGTCCGCCTGGGTAGGCCTCACATCCGATTTCTGTTCGTCAGGTCGCGGCTTTGCTACACGCTTCCTTCAGACCCCGCCTCGCGACGACGCCTTTGCGTTTCGCTAGTCCTTCACCACCATCAGGTTGGACAGGGGACTTACACCCCCAAGCTGTTGCGCATGCTCGGCGCACAATCAAAAACGCGGCCCTTCAGCTCAGGGCCGCGTTTTTGATTGCTTTCATGCTCCAGTGAACGAACGGAGCCTCCCGGCGTTAAACCGTTTCTTCCGCCAGTTCCCGCGCGGCGACGAGCGCCATGCGGAAATCGGCGAGTTCGGCGATGGTGAGCACCGGAATGTTGCGCTCCTTCACGAAGGCATCGATCTGCGCACCGCTCGCCATCGTCCCGTCGGGGTTCATCAGTTCACACAGCACGCCAGCCGGCTTTAGCCCGGCGAGGACCGTCAGGTCGACGGTTCCTTCCGTATGGCCGCGCCGGGTCAGCACGCCGCCCGGTTTTGCGCACAGCGGGAACACATGGCCGGGACTCACGATGTCGCCAGCTTTGGCGTTATCGGCAATGGCGGCGCGGATCGTGGTCAACCGGTCAACGGCTGATACACCCGTCGTCACGTCCTCGCGTGCTTCGATCGACACCGTGAATGCCGTGCCGTATTTGTTGCCGTTGTCGGCAACCATAGGCGGCAAGTGGAGCGCGCGGACGGTCTCGTCCGGAAGGCACAGGCACACAATGCCGCTGCACTCGCGGATCATCAACGCCATGCCTTTGACGTCGAGCTTTTCAGCCGCGTAAATCAGATCGACTTCGTTCTCGCGATCGTCGTCGTCGAACAGCGCGACCGCGCGGCCTTCACGCAACGCTTGCAGGGCAGCGGCAATTCGATGAGGGATAGCAACGGGCGCGTCGCCTGCGCGAAGTTGCGCAAGATCGGCAAAGGCGGTGGCCGAGGAGGTGAAACTGGACACTGAGTCGGACATGAGTGAAACGCTCTCGCAAAAGAAATTGGGCGAAAAACGTTTCAGGGCATTGCAAACAGACAGAACGACACGCGTTTTCAGCGCCGTCAACTCGACAGCGCCCGTTCAACGCGGACGCAAATACGCCGCGGCAAACACGCGAAACGGACATGACCGTCTGCACATCTTCTTCCATCCGGACTATGACCGTCGGCTCTGGCATTTCACCAGATCTGCTGACCCCGTTGCGTGGCTCGCACTTGCAAAGCGAGCTGCGTTCAAGGGCGCTCGCGGGCTCACGGGAGGCTTTCGCCGCTCGCATACCGCCGGTGGGGAATTGCACCCCGCCCTGAAGACGTACTGACTTGTCGCTAAACACTTAAAAACGCGACTTATTTCAGGATACAACAGACTAGCCGATGTTGCAGTACTGGGCGAATTCAACCGGTCGTTGCAACATCTCGAAATTTGGAGGTGTTAAATGGGGCGACCTGGGGCGACCGCGGAGCTGGAGCTCGCAACAAACCGGGAGGCCAATGATGCCATCACCGGGCAGGCTAGGTGTCAATCAGTTTGAAACGAAGCAAGCGTTTTGGAAATTTATTGCCGAGGGAATGGAAAGTGACG
>LGTG01000255.1 GCA_001190015.1 Candidatus Burkholderia crenata | reverse complement strand
GCACCGTACGGCGCCGGGCTGGCGTGCCTGCGCACTGCCTGCCAAAACCACTCGGCGAACCCGCAATTCAGCAGCAAATTGCATGTGCAAACCTCTTGAACACTGCTTCGGTCGTCATGACGGGGCGCTTTTCAACAGCCTGCTAAGGAATAAACAATAGGATGGCTGCGGGCGCATCAATGGTTTTATCGCGCTGGGTAACGACGAAAATGAGCCGCGCGCTGCATCTGTTCCGCCGCTCTTGCACTGCGGAGTTGCAACCAGCCCGCAACCCTGACCGCTTTGCCAGCGGGGGCATCGCAGCGGACTTCCACGGTTTGCCCTACAATCTGCGGGAATCGAACTATCGGTTCCCGAATCTGTGCTGAGCCGCGCATTCGGGGGTTGGCGCCCCGGTCACCCACAGAGCCACCGCCATGTTTAATCGATTCCGCGAAGACATCGCCGCCATCCGCGAGCGCGATCCCGCCGCCCGCAATGCTTGGGAAGTCGTCACATGTTATCCAGGCTTTCACGCCGTTGTGTTGCACCGGATCGCGCACGCTTGCTGGGGGTCCGGTTGGCGGTGGCTCGCGCGGTTTGTCTCGCAGTTTGCGCGTTTCATGACGGGCATCGAGATCCATCCGGGCGCGACGCTCGGGCGCCGGGTGTTCATCGATCACGGTATGGGGGTGGTGGTGGGTGAAACGGCGCAAATTGGCGACGACTGCACGATCTATCAGGGTGTGACGCTTGGCGGAACATCACTTGCGCGTGGCGCGAAGCGGCATCCGACGCTTGAGCGCGGCGTGATCGTCGGGGCGGGCGCGAAAGTGCTCGGCGGGTTTACGGTCGGCGCGGACGCGAAGATCGGGTCAAACGCGGTCGTGGTAAAACCGGTTCCGGCGGGCGGAACGGCCGTGGGCAATCTGGCGCGCGTGGTCATGCCGGCAACGGTCAAACCCGTGCAAAAAGACTCAGGCCTGCCTGAGCGTGCAGCGTTCTGCGCATACGGCATCACACCGAACGCCGACGATCCCGTGTCGCTTGCCATCCACGGTCTGATTAATTACGCGTCTACGCAAGCACATCGTGTGGATGAGATTGTCGCGGCGCTCGAGAAACTGGGCACACGTATAGATGCAATCAGCGGCGTCGAGAATGCCGCGTTCATCGATCTAAAGCGTCTCTCCGATGCAATGAAAGGCGAAGCAGCGCGGCGCTGAAACGGCGGCGGGTTTTCATCGGGCACCGGCGCACGAAAGCACGAAGGAAAGCTCACGCCTGAATTCAAACCAGCGGCAATACCCGGATGCCTTCGGCGTCCGCGCGCAGATATCCGCCGCGTGGCTCGCCGTGATCTAGTTCCCAATCCGGCATGACCCAGCGCACGCCATCCGTTTCCCGATGACGCGCGGGCAAGTGCGTGTGGCCGTGGATCATCGTATGAGTGCCGGTGCTGGCGAACAGTTTCGCCACGGCTTCGCGCGTCACGTCATATTTCGCCTGCGCCGGACGCATCCTGCCGTCTTCGCTGGTCGATCGCATGCGTTCCGCAATCGATAAACGCAGCTTCAGCGGCAGGCTCAAGAATAGTTGTTGCGCAATCGGGTTACGCGCAAACCGGCGAAAGCGCTGGTAAGCGGGGTCTGCAGTGCAGAGCGCATCGCCATGCGCCACCACGATGCGCGTGCCGAACGCCGTGATAACAAACGGATCGGGTAGCGGCAGTGCTCCCGAGGCACGCATGAAACGCTTGCCGAGCAGGAAGTCGCGGTTGCCGTGCATCACGTACAGCGCAATACTGCGTTCGGACAGCGTATGCATCAACGCTGTCATGCGCCTCGCGAATGCGGCGCGCGGGCCGAGCACCGCCCGATCCAGCACATCGTCGCCGACCCAGAATTTGAACAGGTCGCCGAGGATAAACACCGAGTTGGCATCGTTCGCCGTTACCTCGATGAAATGCTCGAACGCCTCCACGGTGTGCGGAATGGCGTCGCTCAAATGGAGATCGGAAATGAAAAACAGCGGGCGCGCTGTGTCTTTCGCGCCCGCTGTTTCGATCACGCTGTGCGTCGAGTCGATCATTCCCCGACGACGACAGCCTTTTCGATCACGACGTCATCCACCGGCACGTCCTGATGAAAGCCCTTCGAACCCGTCTTGACCTTGCGGATCTTGTCGACAATGTCGAGGCCGTCCACGACCTTGCCGAACACCGCGTAACCCCAGCCTTGCGGCGACGGCGACGAGTGGTTCAGGAACTCGTTGTCACCGACGTTGATGAAGAACTGAGCGGTGGCCGAATGCGGGTCGTTGGTACGCGCCATGGCAACGGAACCGTGCTCGTTCTCCAGGCCATTGTTCGCTTCGTTGTCGATAGGCGCGTCCGTCGGCTTTTGATTCATGCCCGGTTCGAAACCGCCGCCCTGGATCATGAAACCGTCGATCACGCGATGGAACACCGTGTTGTCGTAGTGACCTTTCTTTACGTAGTTCAGAAAATTTTCGACCGACTTGGGCGCTTTCTCCGCGTTCAGCTCGATCTTGATGATGCCGTGATTCGTATGCAGTTCGACCAAGATGAGTTCCTTTCCTTTTCAAAAGTAGATGGGGCCATACGCGACGGCGTATGCCTGCTTCATGCCAGTCCGCCACAAAGGCGAGTGGCTACGACTGGTTCCCGGCTTCTTGTGCCGCTTACTTGCCGACCACGCTGGCCGACTCGATCACCACGTTCGTCTGCGGCACATCGGCCATCGGGCCGCGCGTGGGTGGTAGGCGTGCCTTCGATCTTCTTCACAACGTCCATGCCCGAGACCACCTTGCCGAACGCGACATAACCGTTGCCGTCGCCATTGGGGTAATCGAGGCCGGTGTTATCAACGGTATTGATGAAGAACTGCGATGTTGCCGAGTTCGGATCGCTCGTGCGTGCCATGGCGAGCGTGCCGGTCATGTTCTTCAGCCCGTTTTTGCTTTCAAGCGGAATGGGCGCGCGTGGATTTTTCGACGAAGCTGGTTGTGTACCCGCCACCCTGAATCATGAAGCCCGGAATCACGCGATGAAAAATCGTGCCGTTGTACTGGCCGGACTTCACATAGTCAAGAAAATTGGCGACGTTTTTCGGCGCCTTCTCAGGATACAGCTCGACCTTGATGTCGCCTTGTGAAGTCTTGAGTAGCACCGTAGGGTGAGCAGCAGTCTGCGATGACTGGGCGAAGGCGGGCGCCTGGGCGATGAGTGCAGCGCTGCCCAGCGCCAACAACAAACTTTTCATGAGCAATCGATCCTCTGGTTGGAGCAGCTAAGGGTGAAGACTTGCCGAATGTTCAAACCATTCCGGTGCATGGACGTCTGAACGTTCGATCCTGCCGGACTATCGGATTATGGATTCGTGGGCGCGAAGTAAGGTGTAGTCGAAAGCGGCACACTGGGTCCGGCGAACGGCGAGTAAAGCGGCGACGACATGTCGTTGGTGGACGTGGTGCCCAACGTCGTGCCGGTCCAGTCATTAGAGGTTGCGCTCGACGAAGACGCGGCGGCCGCTGCGGCTGCAGCTTCCGGGTGAGCTTGCGGCGGCGACACGATCTTCTGGATGTCGGCCACGCGTTGCGCCGTCAACGGACTCTTCGACCCGAGCGCCTGGGCCCGCTTGTACGATTCGCTCGCGAGATGCAGATATAGATCGCCCAGGTTTTCGTAGGCCAGCGCGTAGCTCGGATTCGCTTTCGTCGCCGTTTCGAGGGCTATGCGTGCTTCGTCGTAGCGGCCCTTCTTGGCATAGAGCGCTGCGAGATTGTTATACGGCTCGGGCAGTTCGGGGTAGGCCTGGGTGAGCTCGGTAAACGCGGCAATGGCTTCGTCGTCCCGGTTCAAACGCGCGAGCACCATCGCACGCTTGAACTTGGCCTGCACGTCGCGCGGGTTGGTCTTCAGGCGCGCGTCGAGTTGAGCCAGCGCACTCGGCCATTGCTTTTGCGAGATTGCCAGGTCGATGGCAAGCGTGTCGTCCGCGGTGGCGGTGGAGACTTGTGCAAGCGCAGGCGTAGCCGCCAAAAACGTTGCGCCAAATCCGAATGTAACGGTTGCAAGGGCGGTCGCCGCGAGCTTGGCAACGCTTGATGCGCGGCCGCTGGAAGGTTTCATAGGCTCTAGTCTGGATTTTATAAACTCCGACCCATTCTAACAAAACGTCTGCAACGTTCCGCTGAACGTCCAGACAGTCTTTACGCCACTCGCGGCCGCCTCCGCTTTGATCGCAACGTGACCGTCATGTTTCTTGCGACGGCGCGCACGGTTCCCAGCGCTTCAAGTTCGAATCCGGGCCGGGTCAAACATGTTGAACGTGCTGGAACGTGCCACATCGCTGATGTTCGCGTCGACGTCGTTCTCGTCGCTGGTTTCATCGCCGTTCTTGATGTTGCTCTCGTTCCACTGGTACCTGTAGCATGGACCGCAGCAGCACACAATACACCGAGCAACACACAATGCACCGTTGTCGTCGGCAGTCGAAAACGAATGCGAACAAACGCGGACATGCCGCACGCCGTCACAACCGTCGTCACAACATTGGCCAGCAGTCGAAACACGGATGTCCCGGCCCACGCACCATCGCTTATGAACTCATTGCGCATCTACAACACGCTCGCGCGTGACAAGCAACCTTTCGTGCCGCTCCGTGCCGGAGAAGTGCGCATGTATGTCTGCGGAATCACGGTGTACGACTATTGTCATGTCGGGCACGCACGCATGATGATCATGTTCGACATTGTCCAGCGCTGGCTTCGCACGCTGGGTTACAACGTGACTTATGTGCGCAACATCACAGACATCGACGACAAGATCATTCGTCGCGCCGTGGAAAACGGTGAGTCGATCAAGGCGCTGACCGGGCGATTCATCCAGGCCATGTATGACGATCTCGATGCGCTCGGCATTGCTCGTCCCGATCTCGAGCCACGTGCGACCGACTTCGTTCCGCAGATGCTCGGCATGATCCAGACGCTCGTGCAGAACGGTTACGCCTATCAGGGCAAAGACGGCGACGTGAACTATGCGGTGCGCAAGTTTGAGGGCTACGGCAAGCTGTCGGGCAAGTCGATCGAAGACTTGCGTGCGGGCGAGCGTGTGGCTGCCAATGACGCCAAGCAAGATCCGCTCGACTTCGTATTGTGGAAACGCGCGAAGGAAGGAGAGCCGCCGGACACTGGCTGGGACTCGGCCTGGGGACGCGGTCGGCCGGGCTGGCATATCGAATGTTCAACCATGGGCTGCACCTTGTTGGGCGATCGTTTCGACATTCATGGCGGCGGTCAGGACCTGCAGTTTCCACACCACGAGAATGAAATTGCGCAGAGTGAGGCGGCCACGGGCGTTCAGTTCGTGAACTACTGGATGCACAACGGCTTCGTGCAGATCGATAGCGAAAAGATGTCGAAGTCGCTGGACAACTTCTTTACTATCCGCGAAGTCCTCGAAAAATTCGATGCGGAAGTCGTGCGCTTTTTTATTGCAAGGGCACACTATCGTTCGCCGCTCAATTACAGCGACGTTCATATAGAAGATGCGCGTGGAGCGCTCACGCGTTTGTATACAGCGTTGAAAGACGTAACGCCGGATGCCGCTCTGCTCGACTGGAACGAAGCGCATGCGCAGCGTTTTCGCGCGGCCATGAACGACGACTTCAACACACCGGTCGCGGTCGCCGTGTTATTCGAATTGGCGAGCGAAGTGAATCGCTCGCAGGACACCGTGCTCGCACGTCAATTGAAGGAACTGGCCGCTTTGCTCGGGTTGTTGGAGCGTGAGCCGCGAGCGTTCCTTCACGACACGCCGCGCAGCAGTCGCGATAGTGGTGACAAAGAAGGTGCAGAAAACCTCACGCCTACCGATATAGACATGAAGATCGCCGCTCGCGTTGCTGCGAAGCAGGCAAAGAACTATGCCGAAGCAGACCGGATTCGCGCGGAATTGCTCGAAGCCGGGATTGCACTTGAAGACAAACCGGGTGGGTTGACCGAATGGCGTCGCAGTTAAACGCCTCTCGTTCCCTTTGATCGACTTGCCAGGTAGGAGGCATGATGGCAACGGCCAGGAAGGCGCCGGCTAAACGAGCTGCGTCCGGAAGTATCGCAGCGCCCGCGAGCAAGGTCGCGCGGCGTGCGCAAGTGAAAACGTCGAAGGTGTCGACGCCCGAGGCGAAGCTCGCCAACGGCGCTGGTCACGACGGAGAACGCAAGACTGCATCGAAGAAACGCGCGGTCAATGGCGTGGCACATGACGGCGCCGACGAGGCCCAGGCGCTCGCGTGCGCGCCACAGAACGACGGCGAGATTGTCCGCAATTCGCGCGCGATCACTGTCGAGAAAACCGCGCCGGTGCAGACGCCCGGCTTGTCGGCGGAAGCAGCACGTCCCGAGTATTGGGACAAGGCCTGCGCCGATCTCGTCAAGCGCGACCGCATCCTCAAGAAACTGATTCCGAAGTTCGGCCCGGTGCATCTGATCAATCGCGACGATCCATTTACCACGCTCGCGCGTTCGGTTGTTGGCCAGCAAATTTCCGTGACAACCGCGCAGGCTATCTGGAAACGCGTGGAGGGCGCGTGCCCGACACTCGCGCCGCAGCAGTTCATCAAGGTGGGGCCGGCGAAGTTGCAGTCGTGCGGGTTATCGAAGCGGAAGTCCGAATATATCCTCGATGTCGCGCAGCATTTCGTTTCCGGCGCGCTGCACGTGGATAGCTGGACATCAATGGAAGATGAGGCCGTGATCGCGGAGTTGACGCAGATCCGCGGCATCGGCCGGTGGACAGCGGAAATGTTCCTGATCTTCAACCTGTCGCGCCCCGATGTCCTGCCGCTCGACGACCTCGGCCTGATCCAGGCCATCAGCGTCAACTATTTCAGCGGCGAACCCGTGACCCGCAGCGAGGCGCGCGAAGTCGCAGCCAACTGGGAACCTTGGCGTACCGTCGCAACCTGGTACATGTGGCGCAGCCTTTACCCCGTCCCCGCCGATCACTAAAATCCTCCGTTCGCATTGTCCGGTCGCAGTAGGCGGACTATTGATATCTCATAATCGATAGTTGCGGTCAGAAATGAAGTGAGGCTGGCGCGGTTAGAATACGCGCTGCCCGATGTTCTAGGATTCGAACATATGAAGACCACGTTTCTGGATTTCGAACAGCCGATCGCTGAACTCGAAGCGAAGATCGAAGAATTGCGCTTCGTTCAGGACGATTCCGCTGTCGATATTTCGGAAGAAATCGAGCGGCTGTCGAAGAAAAGCCAGCAACTCACTAAAGATCTCTACGCAAACCTGACTCCATGGCAGGTTTCGCAGATCGCACGCCATCCGCAGCGCCCCTACACGCTCGACTACGTGAACGAACTTTTCACCGACTTCCACGAACTCCACGGCGACCGCTCTTATGCGGACGACCTGGCTATTGTCGGCGGCCTGGCGCGGTTCAACGGCCAGCCCTGCATGGTGATCGGTCAGCAGAAGGGCCGCGACACGAAAGTGCGTGCGGCGCGCAATTTCGGTATGCCGCGCCCAGAGGGGTATCGGAAGGCCGAGCGACTCATGCGTCTGGCGGAAAAATTCGGCTTGCCGATCTTTACGTTCATCGATACCCCGGGTGCGTACCCTGGTATTGGGGCAGAGGAGCGTGGGCAATCGGAAGCAATCGGTCGTAACCTATATGTGATGGCCGAACTGAAGACGCCGATTATCGCAACCATTATCGGCGAGGGCGGTTCAGGCGGTGCACTAGCTATTGCCGTTGCCGACAGCGTACTGATGCTGCAATTCGCCACTTATTCGGTGATTTCGCCTGAGGGCTGTGCGTCCATTTTGTGGAAAAGCGCGGCGAAGGCACCGGAAGCGGCCGAAGCGCTGGGTTTGACGGCGCACCGGCTGAAGGCGTTGGGTCTGATCGACAAGATCGTCAACGAACCGCTGGGCGGCGCGCATCGCGATCCGAAAGGCATGGCCGCGTTGCTGCGCCGTGCATTGGCCGATACGCTGCGCCAATTCCATGGCATGAACGCGCTCGACGTTTGCGCGCGCCGCTTCGACAAGCTGATGGCGTACGGCAAGTTCAAGGAAAACCTGCCGGGTGCTTGAAGCTTAAGCGTGGCGCTCACGTTTCCCTCCCTGCAGTTTGCTCTGACAGGCTGCCTTGAAGGCAACTTAACAAGCCGACTTCCGTGACATCCGACACCGACACTCCCGCCAGCCGCCTCGTGATCGATGCGGTGAGCGCGGCGTTTGCCGATTTGCTGGCCTCTCCTCATACCCTCATCGCCGTTGCGTTCAGCGGCGGTCTCGACTCGACCGTGCTGCTCGACACCGCGGTTCGATGCGCAGGCCAAACGCGTGTTATCGCATTGCATATTCATCATGGCTTGAGTCCAAACGCCGATGCCTGGGCCGCGCATTGTCAAGCGTTCGCGCAAGCGCTGGGTGTCCGGTTCGCATCGCATCAGGTTGATGTGGTGCGCGAAGGTGGTGAGAGCCTAGAGGCAGCGGCACGGGATGCGCGTTATAGCGCGCTCGACGCGCTGTGCGACGAGCACGGTGCAAGCGCACTTTGGCTCGCCCATCACGCCGACGATCAGGCGGAAACCGTTTTGCTGCAATTGCTGCGCGGCGCGGGCGTGGCAGGACTTGCCGCGATGGCGCCGCAACGTGCCGATGGCGCATCCACGCTGCGCGTGCGGCCGTTATTGCATCTGTTGCGCGCACAACTCGCGCATTACGCGCATGAGTGCGATCTGCATTGGATCGATGACGAATCCAACGCCGATACCCGCTATGCCCGTAACGCGCTGCGTCACGACGTGCTGCCGGCGCTCGCCGTTCATTTTCCCGGTTTCCGGGATGCGCTTGCCCGGACTGCGTCGCATGCGGCATCGGCGCAAAGGCTGCTCGATGAACTCGCGCGCATTGACATTGATATGGCATCGGCGCAAGGTGACGGTGAAGGCGCGCTGAGTTTATCGGCGGTACTCGCTTTCGACGACGAACGCGCGATCAACCTGCTGCGTTACTGGATGCGTTCGCTCGGGCTGCAGGCGGTATCGGCGGCGCATATTGGCGAGGTACTGCGGCAGTTGCGCGATGCCGCCGTTTCCCGCGACGGCCACGCGTTGCGTATCGATCATGCGGGGTTTTGCCTGCGGGCGTATCGCGACGCGATTTTCTGGGAAAAGGGCGATAGTGCGGCCCCTGCCGATCTCGACGAAGGGGCAAATTCCGCGCGCATGGCGAGTGTGCTGAACTGGGATGGCGAAGGTATCTGGCGCCTGCCACATTGGCGGGGGAAGTTTGTGTTCAAACCAGCGGCACCGGGCGATGAGGACGCGATTTCCGAAGCCACGCTGCGCGCCGTGCCGCTTGGAGCTCGTTCGCGCGCGGGTGGCGAGCGCTTGCGTCTGAGCGCGGACGCACCGGGCCGAACCCTGAAAAACCTGTTCCAGGAGCGCGGGGTGCCGGGCTGGAAACGCGACGTCCCGCTGGTGTTTCTAGGCGAGACCTTGCTGTTCGTGCCGTTGATCGGCGTCAATCGCGCGTGCACTGAAGTGAGCGGCGAGGGCGGCGAGCTCAGGTATAGGCGGATCGAGTGGCAGCCGGATCTGGTCATTGCCTGGAAAACAGACTAGCCGGGGCGCCCTGGCACTGCAACTGCGCCCGCTCTGCTGCGCGAAACTCAATCTACCCCGATTTTTCATCGTTTCGTGCGCGGGAACAAACCCCGGTCAATTTTTCTTGCAGAACGCCTGTGAGCGGCCTGCGAACACGTCGAATCACCCGTTCCGGCTTGTGTTTTAGGCCTCGATCAGGTACGTTTAGTGCAACCGCAACGCTTTTCAAGCAGCTTTTCCGTCCAGAAGACGCGTTTTTAGCCACCAGAATTGCATTTTCGCACGAGCCAACCTTGCGCGCGCGGCCTCTGCGTTTCGTCGTCACGCTTAAGTCGTCGATCGCACCGATCCAGAGTTTGCTTGTGTTTTCGTCAAGCGGCTTCTGATGCAATACGTGAAACACGTGCAGTACGCGGCCTATCAAACGGCGCGCCAGCGCGGCTTTTCCTCCTGTTCAAAACGCCAATGGCACTCATCGTACATAAATACGGCGGCACTTCGATGGGCTCGGTCGAGCGCATCAAGAACGTCGCCAAGCGCGTCGCGAAATGGCACAAGGCCGACCACAAGATGGTCGTTGTCCCGTCGGCCATGTCCGGCGAAACGAATCGCCTTCTCGGCCTCGCGCGCGAAATTACCGCACACCCCGACCCGCGCGAACTCGACATGATCGCCTCCACCGGAGAACAAGTCAGCGTCGGCCTGCTCGCGATTGCGTTGCAAGCCGAAGGTCTCGAAGCGGTCAGCTATGCCGGCTGGCAAGTGCCGATCAAGACCGACAGCGCGTTCACGAAAGCACGCATCAACGACATCGACGGCACGCGCGTGCTGGCCGATCTCGACGCAGGCAAGGTCGCGGTGGTCACGGGCTTCCAGGGCGTCGATCCGGATGGGCATATTGCCACGCTGGGACGCGGCGGTTCGGACACGTCGGCGGTGGCGATTGCGGCGGCGTTGAAGGCGGACGAATGCTTGATCTATACCGATGTCGATGGTGTCTACACCACGGACCCGCGCGTGGTCGAAGAAGCGCGCCGGCTGGACCGCGTGACGTTCGAAGAGATGCTGGAAATGGCTAGCCTCGGGTCGAAGGTGCTGCAGATCCGCTCGGTGGAATTCGCCGGCAAATATCAGGTCAAGACGCGCGTGTTGTCGAGTCTGACGGACCCGTTGATTCCGCTCGAAACCGAAATGCGCTCGGGCACCCTGATTACTTTTGAAGAAGACGAGACCATGGAAAAAGCTGTTATCTCGGGCATCGCATTTCAGCGCGACGAAGCGCGCATTGCCGTGATGGGCGTGCCCGACAAGCCGGGCATTGCCTACCAGATCCTCGGGCCGGTGGCCGATGCGAATATCGACATCGACATGATAATCCAGAACACGAGCGTGGACGGTAAGACCGACTTCACTTTCACGGTTGGCCGCGGTGATTACGCGCACGCCATGGAGATCCTTACGAACAAGGTTCAGGCGTATGTGAAGGCCGAACAGGTGCGGGGCGATCCGAAGGTATCGAAGATGTCGGTGGTCGGTGTGGGCATGCGCTCGCACGTGGGTATTGCGAGCACGATGTTCCGTACGCTGGCGGAAGAGGGCATCAATATCCAGATGATCTCGACATCGGAGATCAAGATCTCGGTGCTTATCGACGAAAAATATACCGAGCTCGCCGTGCGCGCGCTGCATAAGGTGTTCGAGCTCGATCGCGGCTGAAGACCGCGTGGTGAACGGCGTGGTGAAGTGATAACGCAAGGGCCATGCATTACCCACGCGTTACACCGAGGTGATAGAGAAAGCCGCGCAAATCCGTGGCTTTCAGCGCGGTTTTTTGCGGTAGTCGCAATCTTGCAGTTACCCATATTTTTCTACGATTCTCTGTTAATAAAGAATCCTTTCTGTTCTGTTAACGCCGTTGCAAGATTAGTTGATGAGGGACGGCGACGACGAACTGAGGCGGTCGAAAGCGTGCATCGGAAGAAGCCTGTGATACTAATGCGTGGCTGAACGAGGAAGCGGGACAAAGCCGG
>LGTG01000254.1 GCA_001190015.1 Candidatus Burkholderia crenata | reverse complement strand
GACTTCCTGATCCCGGACAACTGGTCTGCCGAGCAAGCGCTCGCTATCGTCGAACTTATCGACGATCTACGCGAGCGGATCTGCACACACTACCAGCTCGCACTGCACGAGCTACAGCGCAAACAACGCGCGCCTCCCGTGAACACTCGCCTGACCGATGTCGACGATCCATTCTGAGCACGAGCAGACCGACAACCACGGGCTAGCAGCAACGGCCCCTGGTCACACTTCGCTTCTATTCAACCCAACGCCGCAGTTTAGTGTCGGATTTGCACCGCCGCTAACACTTCTTCTTGGCCGCATCCATCTTGTCCTTGGCCGCTTGCCGTTCGAACGCTCGGCGCTCTTCCTTCGAACGCGACACTGGATTGGGCACTACACGCAACGGTGCTGCGGACACTTGCCCACGCGTGGAAGCACTCGATTGTGCGTTAACCGAATTAGCGGGAGCCGGCGAATTCGGTGAGACGAACTGCACGAACACCTCGCTGTCCTTCATCATCCCCATCTCGTAACGCGCGCGCTCTTCAACGGCCGACGTGCCGTTCTGCAAGTCCGCCACTTCACCCTGCACGCGTTCGTTACGCAGTTTCAGGTCGGCGTTTTTCTTTGTCTGGTTGACCAGTTGCTGATGCAGTTCGTGGACACGTAACCAGCCGCCGTGTCCCCACCACAACGGATACTGGATCACCGCCAACAGCAGGATCAGAACAAAGGTGACAATCCGCATTTAAGAAGCGAGAAAAACGCTAACACTTCAACTTTATTTGGCGCTGCCTCGCATTCATCGGAACACGAGGCAGCGGACTGAATAAATCGGCGGCCGTCCGGACTAACGTCCATTTCGGCCGAGGCGTTAGCGCAGATTGTAGAATGCCGACTTACCCGGATAACTCGCGATATCGCCGAGATCTTCCTCAATACGCAGCAACTGGTTGTACTTCGAGATCCGGTCGCTACGCGACAACGAACCCGTCTTGATCTGGCCAGCATTCAAACCAACCGCAATATCCGCAATGGTCGAATCTTCCGTTTCGCCCGAACGATGCGAGATGACCGCAGTGTAACCCGCGCGCTTCGCCATTTCGATTGCCGCGAAAGTTTCCGTCAGCGTGCCGATCTGGTTGATCTTGATCAGGATCGAATTGGCGATACCCTTGTCGATGCCTTCTTTCAGGATGCGCGTGTTCGTCACGAAGAGGTCGTCGCCAACAAGCTGGATCTTCTTGCCGAGTTTATCGGTAAGAATCTTCCAGCCATCCCAGTCGCTTTCGTGCATGCCGTCTTCGATCGACACGATCGGGAATTTATCGGCGAGCGTGGCGAGATAATCCGTGAATTCCGCCGCTGACAACTGCAAGCCCTCACCCGCAAGCTGGTACTTGCCGTCGTGATAAAACTCGCTTGCCGCGCAGTCCAGCGCCAGCAGAACGTCTTCACCTGCACGATAACCCACCTTCTCGATCGCCTGGACTATGGTGGACAGGCACTCGTCGTTGCTGCCGAAGTTCGGTGCGAAACCGCCTTCGTCGCCCACCGCCGTGCTCATGCCGCGATCACTCAGGATCTTCTTCAGCGCGTAGAACACTTCGGCGCCGCAGCGCAGTGCTTCGCGGAAGGTCGGCTGGCTGACCGGGACAATCATGAATTCCTGGATGTCCAGGCTGTTATTGGCATGCGCGCCGCCGTTCACGATGTTAATCATCGGAACGGGCAATTGCATGGCGCCCGAGCCGCCGAAGTAACGATACAGCGGCAGGCCGGCCTCTTCCGCCGCGGCCTTCGCCACGGCCATGGACACGGCTAGTATGGCGTTCGCGCCCAGGCGCGATTTGTTGTCGGTGCCGTCGAGTTCGAGCAGGGTTTTGTCTAGGAAGGCTTGTTCCGATGCATCGAGGCCCATGATGGTTTCGGAGATCTCGGTATTGATGTGTTCGACTGCCTTCAAGACGCCCTTGCCGCCGTAACGGCCGGCTTCGCCGTCGCGCAATTCGATCGCTTCGCGCGATCCGGTGGATGCACCCGACGGCACCGCGGCGCGGCCCATCGTGCCCGACTCCAGCAGGACGTCACATTCGACGGTGGGGTTGCCTCGCGAGTCGAGAATCTCGCGACCGATGATATCTACGATAGCACTCATGGTTTCCTCAAGAAATGACGGTGAATCAGGTCAAACAGCAGATCGGTTAACATCTTACCAGTGCGCGAGCGCCCAGCTTCAGAGGCCTTCTACGACCATCATGTTCAATTCTGCTGCGCCCGTTCGCACGTGGCGCGCCGCTTCGGCTTCGTATTGGGCGGAGTGATACCATTTTTTGGTCGCCTCGTAGTCGATGAATGTAGTCAACAAATTCGAGTACGACCGAGGGTGGGCGCATTAATCTTCAAACGCCTCGCTCCGTCCGCCACGCACCAGAAACTTATCACCGTATGCTTCAATCGCCTTCATTGATAAAGGCTGATATGTGGCGAATTCATCGAGGTCAGTAAAGTTCGCGTTCGTGAAGACGTAACCCTTCGCCATGACACTCCCCTACCGGTACGTCGCGGATGTGGATGCTTGAGCGAGCGCCTGCGCTTGAGCTTGAATATGCACAGCGCCCGCAGCGTCCTTAACTGAAATCGTTCTCGAGAAACGGTCCACGCTTCACGGCCCGATCCAAAGCAACGAGTGTCTCAAGCAGTGCTTCCATTTTGTGCAGCGGTACGGCGTTCGGCCCGTCGGACTTCGCGTTCGCCGGGTCCGGATGCGTTTCCATGAACACGCCCGCTACGCAGGTGGCGATCGCAGCACGTGCCAGCACCGGTACGAATTCGCGCTGTCCACCTGAACTCGTGCCCTGCCCGCCCGGCAACTGGACGGAATTCGTGGCGTCGAAGCCGACAGGCGCATTGGTCTCCCGCATGATCGCGAGCGAGCGCATGTCGGAAACCAGATTGTTATAACCAAACGACGCGCCACGTTCGCACGCCATGAACCGGTCGTCGGACAAACCGGCTTCGTGCGCGGCGTCGCGGACTTTGTCAATGACATTCTTCATGTCGTGCGGCGCGAGAAACTGGCCCTTCTTGATGTTGACCGGTTTCCCCGAACGCGCGCATGCGTGAATGAAGTCGGTCTGGCGGCACAGGAAAGCGGGCGTCTGCAGCACATCCACAACCGACGCGACCGCCTCGATCTCGTGCTCTGAATGAACATCGGTGAAAACCGGCCGGCCGAGTTGTTTTTTCACTTCGCCGAGAATCCGAAGGCCTTCGTCCATGCCAAGTTCGCGGAACGACTTGCCGGAACTGAGATTGGCTTTGTCATACGACGATTTGTAGATGAACGGCACGCTCACTTTCGCTCAGATTTCCTTGAGGCGGCCAGCGACGTCAATCGTCATTTGCTTCGACTCGACCACACACGTGCCAGCGATCAGGAAAAACGGCTGGTCGAGACCGACTCCGAAATCACACAGCTTCATGTTTGCGCTACGACGGAAACCGCCACGGCCAGCGCGGGTACGTGTTCAGCAACCGTGCTCACCAGACCGTTCGCCTTCAACGCCAGATGATGCGCACGCGCCGCTTCAACGAATTCCTTGAAAAGCGGATGACCATCGCGCGGTGATGACGTGAACTCCGGGTGGAACTGCACGCCGACGAACCACGGGTGCATAGATTCCGGCAGTTCCATCATTTCCGGCAGATCTTCACTCGGCGTGCGCGCGCTGATCACCAGCCCGCCCGCCTCGAGTTGCGGCACGAAGCGGTTGTTCACTTCATAACGATGCCGATGGCGCTCGTTCACGTCCGTACCGTAGATACGCGCAGCCATGGTACCCGGCTTGATCGGACATTTCTGCGAACCCAGACGCATCGTGCCGCCCAGATCCGACTCTTCCGTACGCTTTTCAACGCGACCCGCGCGGTCATACCACTCGGTGATGAGCGCAACGACCGGATTGGTGGTCGATGAATCGAATTCCGTGCTGTCCGCGTCGGTCAGGCCGGCGATGTCCCGAGCAAATTCGATCACAGCCAGTTGCATGCCGAGGCAAATGCCCAGGTATGGCGTCTTCGATTCACGTGCGTACTGGATCGCCTTGATCTTGCCTTCGGTGCCGCGCGCGCCGAAACCACCGGGCACGAGCACGGCGTCAAGATGCTTGAGGCCGGCTACGCCGTCCGTTTCGATCTGCTCGGAATCGATGTATTCAATTTTGACCTTCGTCGACGTATGAATGGACGCGTGCTTGAGCGCCTCGATCAGCGACTTGTACGACTCGGTCAGTTCGACATACTTGCCGACCATGCCGATGGTGACTTCGTTTTGCGGGTTCTCGAGCTTCTGGACGAGACCGGCCCACATGCTGAGGTCGGCGGGTTTCGCCGTGAGCTTGAGCTCTTCGCAAATGATGTTGTCGAGACCCTGGTCATGCAGCATCTGCGGAATCTTGTAGATGCTGTCCACGTCCCATACCGAGATGACCGAGTCTTCCAGCACATTGGAGAACAGCGAAATCTTCGCGCGTTCATCGCTGGGAATCGGACGATCCGCGCGGCACAGCAGCACATGCGGCGAGATACCAATTTCGCGCAGCTTCTGCACGCTATGCTGCGTGGGTTTTGTCTTGAGTTCGCCCGCCGTCGCGATGTACGGCACGAGCGTCAGATGCACGAAACACGCGCTGTTGCGGCCCAAGCGCAAGCTCATCTGGCGCGCGGCTTCGAGAAACGGCAGCGATTCGATGTCGCCCACCGTTCCGCCAATTTCCACGATTGCCACGTCAGGCTCGCCGCATGTGGCCGCCGCCGCGCCGCGTTGCAGGAACGCCTGGATTTCATTGGTGATATGCGGAATGACCTGAACCGTCCTGCCGAGATATTCGCCGCGGCGTTCCTTGCGGATCACCGACTCGTAGATCTGACCGGTCGTGAAGTTATTGGTCTTGCGCATCTTCGTGCTGATGAAGCGCTCGTAGTGGCCCAGGTCAAGGTCCGTTTCCGCACCGTCTTCCGTCACGAACACTTCCCCGTGCTGAAACGGACTCATCGTGCC
The DNA here is from genome assembly GCA_001190015.1 of Candidatus Burkholderia crenata. GTDB lineage: Bacteria > Pseudomonadota > Gammaproteobacteria > Burkholderiales > Burkholderiaceae > Caballeronia > Caballeronia crenata. The sequence continues at coordinate 4,230 of LGTG01000254.1, read as the reverse complement.
GGGGTCGACGTTGATATAGGGATCGAGCTTTAGGAGGGTGACTTTCAGACCGCGCGATTCGAGGATCGCGGCGAGGGAAGCGGCGGCAATACCCTTGCCGAGGGAAGACACTACGCCGCCGGTGACGAATACATATTTGGTCATCGCTAGGTGCTCGCGAGAATAACAGATTATACTCGAAAGGCGCCCCGGAACCCAGAGCCGGACGGGGCCGATTTACAGCGCACGACGAGTTTCGATCGCCGATTTATCGGCGGATTGAATGTGGCTCAAATGGGTCTCATGGGATATGCGTTATCCCCGCAGCTCGTTAAGCGTGCGCTGCAATGCGCGCGCCGTTTCGACTGGGCGTTCCATTGGAAACAGATAACAAATGACTGCCCTCGATCCATTCGAGATGCCCGTCCACAATACGCTGCGTCATATTCAGTCCGACCTGGCGCACTTCCCGGGAATGCGTTCCGGCGATGAAACCGACCGGCACCGGCACGCCGTGCGCGATCCGCGCACCCAGCGTACGCGGCAACGTATTGTAGATACGTAATTCGACATCGCGATCAAACACGAGCTTACGGTGACGGTTGAGGGCGCCGGCAGCTTCATTGTGATACCGCTGATGACCCCTGCGCCAACCGTCTCCGCCGGAATCGCGAAATCGATGTAATCCGACAACATGCGCTCGTCTCAGCGGGCGAACGCGGGTTTAGCGTGAAAGTGGCGCCACGCGTCTTCGCGGCTCGGCCAGTCCGTGCGGCGATTTTTAGTCGCGGCGGCGGGTGAAAGCCGCGTGTCGAGCCCGGTCCATTGCGATAGACGCAGCAAACTGCTGCGCCAGCCGGCGATCACCGGCGAATCCAGCATCACGACGCCTTTCACCCATTGCGGCCGCTTGAGCGCTGCCATTAGCGACAGATACCCGCCCAGTGAATGCCCGACCAGCCACACTTTTGCGTCGGCCGGACGTCTGGCGTCGATGTCCTCGAGCAGTTGATCCACCAGATGCGGCCAGTCGCGCGTAACCGGAAACCGCGGATCGTGACCAAAACGTTCGATCGCGCGAATCTTGTAGTCGTCAGCGAGTTCGGCAAAGATTATCCGGTAAGTCGATGCTGGAAACCCGTTCGCATGCAAAAAATGTAGGATGTTTTTCAAGCGACGTGCCCTCTCTTTTTTAATGTGTTGTTTTCAATCTTGTGTTCACCGTCCCATCCAGTAACGCGCGTGCGTCTGCCTGAACCGTTCGATGGACACCTCCGCCGACACGTCCATGCGTGCCGCGCCCTCTTCATCGCTGCGCGATAACTCGATATGACGTAGTCGATATCGCTCGAAAACCGTCGGATGCGGATGGTTGAAACGGTTACGGTAGCCTACCTGAAATACCGCAACGCGCGGCTTCACGGCGTCGAGGAAAGGCTCGGTAGACGACGTCTTGCTTGCCGTGATGCGGCACGATTAGCACGTCAGCCTGGAGCCAGGCGGGCTCGCTTTGCCCAAGTTGCAGCAACTGGCGTTCGACGTCGGCTTCAATGTCGGCCGTCAGCAGCGCGAGCGTCCTGCCGCGCTCATTACTTTCAGCACGCGTGAAGTTGCGTTCGGTTTGGCCGCTAGCGGTCCGGCCTGTGGCCACAGCACGTCGAACACCACGCCGTCCCACTGCCAGCGCCGCCCTGCGACGCAGCGCAACAAAGCACTGCCATGATCCTGCGCCGTCTTCCACAACGCTTCACGCGGCCGCAACGAAGCCACGAATTGCCTGACCCGGATGCTCTCGAGCACGGCGGGCGCTCCGCCTGAGTGATCGGAGTCCGAGTGGCTGATCATAAGCGTATCGAGCGTGAACAGGCCGTGGGCGAACAGGTACGGCACCACGAGACGCTCGACTGCGTGCGTGGATTCAAGGCCTGGGCCTGCGTCGAAGAGCAAGGTGTGATGGGTGGTTTCGATGACAATCGAGGAACCCTGGCCAATGTCCAGCGCCGTGACTCGGAACGTGCCGGCCGGAGGCGCATAAGAAACCGGTAGCGCCAGCGATAGCCAGGCGAGCGGCGCGGCAAAACGCAACGGCCAGCCGCGCGGTACGCAAATACGTCAAGCGGTGCGGTCAGCAAGACGGCCACAAGCACAGGTCGGCGTGACGAGAAAGCTGATCCAGGGAATCGCGAACACGTTGGCGAGCGGCCCCAGCAATGGAATCTGGAAAAACCAGTACGCGGTGAGCGGCGCAAGGCCAATCGTTATGGCGCATTGCACGCGCGCGCTGGATGCGATCCCTCGGCCGATGCGCCTGAACGTGTGTCTGAGCCACGCGAGCGAACACGGATGCGTCCACTCACCAAGCCGGTCGTGGATGTGGCGGCGTGATTGAGCGTCGCCTTCATCCCCGGATTCCTTCGACGAGGGGCCCCTATCATCCTGAGGCACGGCGAACTCCTCCGCGAAGCCGACCGATGCCCGTCGTCCCCGAGATGCAATCGCAAACAGGATCGCTGCCACGGCGCAGAACAATAACCAGAATCCTGCCGCCGTCACCGCCCATGGATCGGCGAGCAGCACCAATGCCAGCGCCCACGCGAGCACCCACCAGCGGAGACGCTGGCCGGCGGCCGCTCAGCACAAGCAAGCGTGACGAAACACAGCATCCACATCGATCGTTGCGCGGGAACGTTGAATCCAGCAAGCGCTGCATAGAAGGCCGCAAATACCGCCGCACCGGCCGCAGCCGCTTTCTGCGCCGACACGATCCCTTGATGCGCGGCGCCGTCGAGCGCCGTTAAAACCCTCTCGCAACCCTCTCGCGCAGGCGTGCCCGCCAACGATCGATGGTCAGGGCGAAGCCTCGCGCGTCGGTGGGTAAACGCCGCGCCCGGCATGGACACATAACCGGTCGCGCGGATGTTGCGAGCAAGCAGCGCCACTTCAGCGTCTCGGCCACGAAAATTTGCATTGCCATGCGGACGTTTTAACCGTGCAACCAGCGTCCATCGTTGACTGGCCCAAAGAGCCGGCGGCGTCGCGGCGGCAGGACCGCGTCTGGACCCATCCACGGTTATCCACGATAGTTGTACGACAGCCGAAAAATCTGGCAACGCCGCATCGTTCGATTCGACTTCAAACAGGAACCGCGTGCTGTCCGCGCCTTGCATAGGCAACCCACGCACGAATCCGGTTAACTCGATGTTGCGGTTCTCGAACGCAACGGGCAATACACGTTGCAATCGCGTGTCTGCGCGCTAGGCGGCGTAACCGAAGCCAACAATCAATGCAGCCGTAATCAGCGATGCCGCGCGAAACCGCGGCAAGTAAAACGCGATCGCACAGGCGGACCCAAACATACGCACAAGCGCGCAGATGACCGCCACTCCGGGCAGCTCAGCCTGCTGTTGCAAGCACGCGACTCCCAGTGCAAAACCAATCAAGATACCCCGCACGCCCGCTCCTCAAAAACTCGACGCGAGCGCAGACGCATCGAAGGAAGAAACAACCCTTCAATGCCTGCAATCGAATGACAACGAGGAACTGATTATGCGGAGATAAGACCAAGGCGCGGCAGCGCGGCGTGCGCGTTAGCCGTTGTGCCTAGTACTACTATGTTATAAAATTATTAGAATTTGAACAGCAAAAGGGATATTGCTGAAGCCGTTTGGAGATGTAGGCAGCGATGCGCCAGCGCAGTGAAGCAATCGAATCAGGTACGTGGCGCTGCGTGCGTTGGGAAGCCGCGTGGCGCATACTCCGCGGGTAAGGCAGATGGCTTGCGGATTTCGGCGTTTTTTACTGCCTCCTTGAATGAGGCGTTGTGCAACCAGAAACCCATAAGCGGCAATGCACAGCGTTGCATGGTGATGAAAGCCGCGCCATCCTCGTCCCTCAAAGTGCCCAAGGCCGAACTCCTGTTTGAGATCCTGGTAATCGCGCTCAATGCGCCAGCGCATTTTGACAACGTGAACGAGACGTTCGACAGGTGCGGCTTCGAACACCGTTGAGAGCCAATATTTGGTCGGCTCGGGCTCGCCGGCAGGCCACTCAATCAGCAGCTATTCTTCATCGCGCGGAGTATCACGCCAGTAATCACGGTGCGAGCTCCGCACTCGTACAGCCGCGAATCGCGAGCTGAGTGCAGCACGTGTGCCTTCGCGCCACGAAACCGTGCGATAGTAGGACGGCTCGAGCGCTAGCGCCAAGCTCTTGACTGAAACAGGATCATGTCCGGGGGCGGGGGGGGGGGGG
>LGTG01000253.1 GCA_001190015.1 Candidatus Burkholderia crenata | reverse complement strand
CCCTGGTCAACTTCGCTTCTATTCAACCCAACGCCGCCGTTTAGTGTCGGATTTGCACCGCCGCTAACAGCAGGTGATCGGCGCGGTGCAGACCGCAGAGTTCGTGGCGGGTGTCGTGTGTTCTGGCGTGGGTGGCTGAATGAGCCTGCGCCGCGTGCTCTCGCGGCCCGCGCTAATCGTTGCGGAATGCCTGATCGAGCCGCATAAGACGGGATAAAGCATGGCCAGGCGCTCCCGGCTACACTCATGACGAATCTCGCAGTTTGCCGCAGCATTCATTGCTGCCTGTCCCGACAACCCTGAAGAAAACGCATGACCGAAGCAAATATTGAACAAGCGCCGCAACCCACGGCGTTTGAACTCGTTGGTGGCGAGGAGCGCGTGCGTGCACTCGTCGACCGGTTTTATGACCTGATGGATCTCGAACCGGAATTCGCGGCTTTACGCGCGTTGCATCCCCCCAGGCTCGAGAATTCCCGCGATAAATTCTTCTGGTTCCTGTGCGGCTGGATGGGCGGCCCGGATCATTACATCAGCCGCTTTGGGCATCTGCGGTTGCGGGCTCGCCACATGAACTTCGCGATTGCATCGCCGGAACGGGATCAATGGTTGCGCTGCATGGCGTGGGCAATGGAAGACATCGGCCTCGACGCACCCTTGCGCGAGCGCCTCCTCACGTCCTTTTTCGACACCGCCGACTGGATGCGCAACCGCCCGGGCTAAGGAGGCTTGGCGGCCCGCCCGCATAATACGGGTTCATTTTCAGCCGGCGACAGACCAGGAGACTCCCCCATGAGCACACGCGCGCTATTTCGCGAAGACGCCTATTTGATGCGCTGCGAGGCGTCGATCGCGGCTATCGACGAGCTGGGTATCCATCTCGATCAAACCGTGTTTTATCCGCTGGGCGGCGGTCAGGCCAGCGATGCCGGATCGCTGACGCTGGCGGACGACACGCGTATTGAAATAGCCGATACCCGCAAGGCCAGGTTCGAAGGTGCGACACCCGACGACGCCGTCCACGTGCCAGCGCCGAATCAGGAAGCGCTGCTTGCGAAGTTGAAAGTGGGCGATCGAGTGACCTCCGAGATCGATTGGGGATGGCGCTACCGGCACATGCGTTTGCATACGGCGACGCATCTGCTGTGCGCGGCATTACCCTATCCCGTCGATGGCTGCAGCATCACCAGCGCTTATGCGCACATGGACTTTGCGATGGTCGAACCGATCGATCGAACGCGAGGAACTGGAAACGCGCTTGCGTGAGCTGATTGGCGGTGCGCATCCGGTGGCGACCGAGTGGATCACCGATCAGGAAATGGAAGAGCGTCCCGAGCTTGTCCGCACGATGAGCGTGAAGCCGCCGGTCGGCATGGGGCGTGTGCGTTTGCTGCGTATTGAGGGTATCGACCTGCAGCCGTGCGGCGGTACGCATGTGTGCAATACGAGCGAGATCGGTGAGCTGCGTATAGCGAAGGTGGAGAAGAAAAGCGCGCGCACGCGGCGTCTTGTGATCGAGTTTGCGTGATGCTCGACGCACGCGCTCAAGCGGTGCTCGATGCATGGTTTGGTACGCCGGACTCAGCGGAGTTCGGCCACGTGCGCAAGACCTGGTTCAAGAAGGACGCAAGCTTCGACGCCAAGCTTCACGAGCGCTTCGGCACTTTGCTCGACGACGCATTGGAAGGCCGGCTTGCCGCGTGGTCTGCTGCACCGCTCGGCGCGCTGGCGTTGATCGTGTTGTTCGACCAGCTCACCCGCAACTGTTTTCGCAACACGCCGCGTGCATTCGCTGGTGACGCCGAAGCGTTAAAGCTGGCTCGTATGCTGGTCGATACACGCGAATAACTCACGTTGCCGATGATTCATCATCGCGTGTTCGTGTAAATGCCGTTCGAGCACGACCGAAACGCTGGCAAGCCAGCACGAATCCATGCGTCTGCACCAGGCACTCTTCCATGAAACCGGCGACAAGGACATCGAGGACCGGCTGAACTATGCGCTACGCCATGCTGAAGTGATCGAGCGGTTTGGCCGCTTCCCGCATCGCAACGTTATCCTCGGCCGCGAGACAACGGCCGAAGAACGCACGTGGCTCAAGCAGAAGGGCGGCTTCTGACGTTCTATCGTCCGTCCGCCACGTCGAGCAATGCGACGGTCACATACGCCGACGCATCCGACAACAACCACACAATCGATTCCGCGACTTCTTCCGCCGTACCGGGACGCCCCAGCGGCGCGAGCGCGCCCAGTTGCGCCGCGCGATCGGGTTTGCCGCCGCTCTCGTGAATCTCGGTATCGATCAGGCCCGGCCGGACGGCATTCACGCGCACGCCTTCCGGGCCGAGTTCTTTTGCGAGTCCGATTGTCAAGGTATCGACGGCGCCTTTCGACCCCGCGTAATCCACGTACTCGTTCGGTGACCCGAGCCGCGCTGCCGCCGCCGACACATTGACGATTGACCCGCCCCGTCCGCCGCGTTTCGTCGACATGCGCCGCGCCGCTTCACGCGCGCAGAGATACGCGCCGAGCACGTTGGTATCGAAGACGCGTTTCATGCGCACGACGTCCATGTCGGCGAGTGCGGAACCGGGCGCGACAATACCCGCGTTGTTCACGAAGCCATCGATCGGGCCGAACGCCCGCACGGTTGCATCGAATAGGGCAATCACACGTCGGCTTCTTCGCAGACATCGCCCTGGATCGCGATTGCGCAGTCACCGGTGGCTTCCACGCGGGCAACGGTTTCATCGGCGTCGCTGCGGTTGGTAGCGTAATTCACGCCGATCGACTAGCCACGCGCCGCGCACAGCAAGGTGGCGGCATGGCCGATTCCACAGCTGCCGCCCGTGATCAACACTACTTTCGACATCGTCAGATTCCCCGTTTAAACAGCGTCGCGTTTCTCTGGCCAGCGGTCGACCAGCGGCGGTTTATACGCGGTGAGCGCTTCGATCAGCTTCACGGGATCGGCGTTGACTTGCAGCATGTCGAGGAATAGCGCGCGCATGAAGCCTTCTTCCACCGTATGGCGCAGCATGGCGAGCAGCGGATCGTAATATCCGTCCACGTTCAGCAGCGCGACCGGCTTCTCGTGATACCGGAGTTGAGCCCACGTGTAGGCCTCGAACAGCTCTTCGAACGTACCGACACCGCCGGGCATCGATACAAACGCATCGGAGAGATCGGCCATTTTCTTCTTGCGCTGATGCATGTCGGGCACGACGTACAGATCCGTCAGACCTTTATGGTCGACTTCCTTGGTCATCAGCAATTCGGGGATCACGCCGATGGCGCGGCCACCAAGCGAGAGCACTTCGTCGGCGATGGTGCCCATCAACCCCACGCTCCCGCCGCCGTAGACGAGTGCGAGATCCGTTTCCACCAACGCGCGGCCGAACGCTTTTGCCGCTTCGGCATAGACCAGTCTGGCCCCATCGGCGGAGCCGCAATATACGCAGACAGCTTTCATTAAATAGGTTTCTTAGGTGCGCCGTCTTCCTTCGGCGCGCGGTAATCGGCAAAGACGCGTTCCGGCATTTTCCCCGACACGAGGTCGTCGAAAATCTGCCGTGATCGCCCAGATACGGCGCCATCACCGATTGATGCAATTCCGCGCGGATCGTTTCCTGCTCGTTGTATTTGAGCGGGTTCATGACGAACTGGTACGACAGCCAGTACGTTGCGATCCCCCCATGTTGGTTGCGATCACCTTGATTTCCGCTGGTGTCGCGACCATTTCCTGATCGGCTACGAGTGCCTCGCACAGCTGCTTCGCGAAGTTGACCTTATGGGTGATGATCTGTTTGAAATGCGTTTCCAGTGTGCGGTTGCGTGCGAGCAAGTTGTTCAGGTCACGATACAAAAATCGGTACTGCCACAGGAAATCCGCCATGTTGCAGGTACGACCACATCTCGTCAATGGTTGGACGATGGTCTTCGGGGAAGCGCAGCCGCTTTTCGATCTGCTGTTCGAACTGCGCGAAGATGCTGTTGATGATGTCGTCTTTGTTGCGAAAATGGTAGTACAGGTTACCTGGGCTGATCTCCATATCTTCGGCAATGGTGGTCGTCGTCACGTTCGGTTCCCCGATATCGTTGAACAGCTTCAGCGACAGTTCGAGAATCCGTTCACGGGTGCGGCGGGGAGGTTTTGCTTCCATGTCGTCCGGACCTGGTTGACCGGTTCCGGGTGAGGGCGGCCGGGTCGGCCTGCGTGACAATCTGAGCGATAGCGTCACGATTCCCGGTGAGTATCTTGGATACCGGACGATTATAAACGGCTGAGTAGGGGCTGGGTCTGCGCGAGGGGCGGCGGCGGGGCGCCGCGGCGCGTTAAATCTCGCTCAGGCGCGTTTAAAACAGCATCAGGGCCCAGCGTCACAGCAGCGGGCGACAATCAGGCCCCATGTGAGCACGCACACCAGCAGGGCGACCATGACCGCTGCGCTGCCGAAATCCTTTGCCCGTTTGGAGAGTTCGTGCCGCTCCAGCGAAATCTGGTCAATAGCAGCTTCCACGCTCGAGTTCAGCAATTCCACCATCAGAACCAGCAGTACCGATGCCAGCAGCGCCGCGCGTTCAACCGGCGAGACCGGCACGAAGATGCCGCACGACACCAGGATTGCCGCGAGCGTCAGCTCCTGACGGGAACGTGCTTTCTTCGCGGATCGCCACGCGAAAGCCGTTCAGCGAGTTTTTCATCGCGTGCCAGGCGCGGGTCACGCCGCGATTGCCCTTGTAGGGATTGAACGGCAAACGGAGCGAGCGGATCGTCGGCGCTCAAGGGTTCGCTGGGATGAGGCGTGGCCTCGATGTCGTCGTTGCTGAAGGGTTCCCGGTGGATCAAGAGCAGGGATTTCGCTTGCACTGAAGGTTTGGCTTTCACATTGCGCTTCTTTGGAACTTGCTGTGGTTGTGATGACGCACGTTCCGAGTCACGCTCAAAGCCGCTCCGCGGGGCGGGAATGACTCGCGGATGACTTCTCGGGCGACCGCGGGGCTGGGGCTCGCAACAAACCGGGAGG
>LGTG01000252.1 GCA_001190015.1 Candidatus Burkholderia crenata | reverse complement strand
CTTACACCTCCAAGATTGCGCCCATGCTGGGCGCACACGTCGGCGACGGCGAAATCGGCGCCGTTCATGCGGCGAAATAACGCATCGTCGAGTGCATCCAGACTCACTGTCACCCGCGACAACCCCGCGCCTTTCAGCGAGCGCGCCTTGCGGGCAGGATCGACCCGTTTGGTGGTGAGCGTGATGTCGAGCGGGCGACCTTCCGGCGTGCGCAGCAGCGGTTCGCCGCCGGTCAGGCGGATTTTCTCAACACCGTGGTCGACGAACAGCCGCGCCAGCCGCTCGATTTCCTCGAACGACAGCAAGGCGCTGTGTGGCAGGAATGCATAGTTTTTATCGAAGACTTCGCGCGGCATGCAGTACACGCAGCGGAAATTGCAACGATCGGTCACCGATATGTGCAGATCGCGCAGCTCACGCGACAGCCGGTCCGTGAGCAGTCCGTGGGGTGTCCTTGCGATGCCGGCAAAATCCGTGATCGCGCTGACATCGGTGACGGGAATGATGCGCCGGGACATAATCGTTTTATTTCTCGCGCAGCGGCGGTGGGGCGGTTGCTATGAAGGTCTAACAGCTCATTTTAGCGGAATGGCGGTTTTAAGGCGGCTTGCCGTTCCGTTTTCGCGGTTATTTTTTCATCGCGCAATAAAAAAAGCGCCACGGACCGGAGTCACGTGGCGCTTTCCGAGAGGTCAGACGCGTTTAATGTGCGTCTTTACCCGTTTCGATTTGCTGCATCGGCGCGGTGTCGAGCGGCGGCAGGCGCTTGCGTTCGCGTACGACGCGCTTCGGTGCTTCCGCCTGCGCGGCAGCTTCGCTGGCTGCGCGGAGCTTGTCTGCGTCGGTGTTCACCCAAACGAGGCCCGCGGTATCCAGCATCGGCTTGAGCACTTCTTCCTTCAGGGTGACCACAGCAAGCGGAGCAACCGGAGCAACTGGGGCGGCCGGAGCAACCACGACAGGAGCGGGTGCTGCGGGAGCTACGGCTTCCACCGGTTCAAACGTCTTCACCGGCTCGGGTTCGACCGGCGCAGTCGCCTCTGCCACGACAGGCGCGGGTAATATGATCGACGCAACCGTCTCCGATGCCTGCGTCGCGGCGACCGGCGCCGTTTCGACCGGCTTGGCTGCAACGGGTGCGAAATCACGGTTGTCATCGGTTTCATTCGACGAATCCGTGTCGAACACACCGGCTTGAGCCCGTTCGCTGTCAGCATTGCCTTTGTTTTCAGCGGTATCGGCGGCCTGATTGGCCGTCACGCCTTCTTCTTCACGATCACGGCGTCCACCACGACGACCGCGACGGCGACGACGACGCTCTTCGCCTTCACGTGTTGCGCTGGCCTGATCCGCCTGCAATGCGTCAGCGCTGCCGTTCTGCTGCAATTTCCCGCCTGACAGGGTGTTTTCCGTGAACTCCGACACCACCGTTTCGCCTTGCGTCAACGCTTCGACGGCGGCTTCCGGCTGTGGCTTACGGCGTTCGCCCCGTTCCGGACGTTCCCCACGTTCACGGCGTTCACCGCGATCGGTGGCTTCAACACGTTCCGGCGCACGTTCACCAAGGTTCTCGCGGGGTTCACGCGTTTCTTTCGGTTCCCGTTCCTCGCGGCGCGGGTTTTGACGACCACCTGCCGTGCCCGGCGCGCTTGGCGCGGCGCCTGTAGTGGCAGCAGCGCTATCGCGCGAAGCCTCACCACCACGACGATTTCGGTTCCGGTCACCACCTTGACCCGAACGCTCGGGCCGTTCGCCACTTGCCGGACGTACCGGTGCGGGCGCTGCGACGGGCTCGGGAGCCGGTTTCAATTCGGGCTGCACGCCAAACAGATTCTTCAGCCAGCCGATAAACCCACCTGTCGACGCAGCCACCACTGGCGCAGGTGCCGCGACCGGAGTCGCTACCACCTTCACCGGCGCGCTGGGCGCAGGCGATGCCGGCATGCCCTTGATCATCGCTTCCTGCTTCGGCTTGATTTCTTCGGTGCGCTTGCTATAACCCGTTTCGGATTCCAGTTCGTGCGCCGCTTCTTCGGTCATCTTCCAGGATGCACGCGGCTTATCCAGACGCGTGTCGTCGTGGCGCAGGCGTTCCAGCTTGTAATGCGGCGTTTCGAGATGCTTGTTCGGGATCAACACGACGTTGATCTTGAAGCGCGACTCGATCTTGTTGATTTCCGAACGCTTTTCGTTCAACAGGAAGGCGGTGACTTCCACCGGCACCTGGCAATGAATTTCCGCGGTGTTTTCCTTCATCGCTTCTTCCTGAATGATCCGCAGCACTTGCAGCGCGGACGATTCGGTATCGCGAATGTGGCCTGTGCCGTTACAACGCGGGCACGTCACATGGCTGCCTTCGGAAAGTGCTGGACGCAGCCGCTGACGCGACAGTTCCATCAAACCGAAGCGCGAAATCTTGCCCATTTGTACACGCGCACGGTCGTGCTTGAGCGCGTCTTTCAGACGCTGCTCGACTTCGCGCTGGCTCTTGGCCGACTCCATGTCGATGAAGTCGATCACGATCAAGCCGCCCAGGTCGCGCAGGCGCAACTGGCGCGCGACTTCGTCGGCGGCTTCGAGGTTCGTGCGGGTCGCCGTTTCCTCGATATCCGCGCCCTTCGTCGAGCGGGCCGAGTTCACGTCGATAGCCACCAGCGCTTCCGTGTGGTCGATCACGATCGCGCCGCCCGAGGGCAACGGCACTGTGCGCGAATACGCGGTTTCAATCTGGTGTTCGATCTGGAAACGGGAAAAGAGGGGAATGTCGTCGTGATAGCGCTTAACTTTGCTCAAGTTATCCGGCATCACGATGTCCATGAAGGCGCTGGCCTGGTCATGGATTTCGGTGGTATCGATCAGAATTTCGCCGATATCCGGCTGGAAATAATCGCGGATTGCGCGGATCACCAAGCTGGATTCGAGATAAATCAGCATCGGTTTGCCGGCTACGCCGCTTTGCGACGCCGCTTCCACCGCGCGCCACAATTGCATCAGGTAATGCAGGTCCCACTGCAGTTTTTCAGCCGAGCGGCCAATCCCTGCCGTACGCGCGATGATGCTCATGCCTTCCGGCAAATCCAGCTGGGCCATCGTTTCGCGCAATTCTTGGCGCTCGTCGCCTTCGATCCGGCGCGATACACCACCGCCACGCGGGTTGTTCGGCATCAGGACGAGGTAACGTCCGGCGAGCGAGATGAACGTGGTCAGGGCTGCGCCCTTGTTGCCGCGCTCTTCCTTTTCGACCTGAACGATGAGTTCCTGGCCTTCGCGCAGCGCGTCCTGGATGCGCGCGGAGCGTATGTCGACACCGTCCTTGAAGTACTGGCGGGCGACTTCTTTGAACGGCAGAAAACCGTGACGGCCTTCGCCGTAGTTCACGAAGCAGGCATCGAGCGAGGGCTCGATGCGGATAACAACTCCCTTGTAGATATTGCCTTTTCGCTGTTCGCGCCCGGCGGTTTCAATGTCGATATCGATGAGTTTTTGCCCATCGACGATGGCGACGCGCAATTCTTCTTGCTGCGTCGCGTTAAACAGCATGCGTTTCATTGGACGGCTCCAGAGCGGCTCTACCGGCCCCCATCGAGCGAATTCGCGCGGTTGTCAGTCGCGTGAAGCAGGGGGGCAGGCGCGCCGCGCTTTTTTGCGTGTGTTGTCACAAAGCACGCTGGAGCGGAAATTCTGGCGGGGAGAATTGCCTGGGACGGGTCTCTGGCCAACGGCCAGCGACGAAACGCGTCGCGACGGGTAGCAAGCCTTGGGGCACATGCGAACAGACTTCGACACACCATAAAGCAACGGCTGGCGGCTTAAGCGGCACAGCACTGAGGCTCGACGTCCTTCAAACTACTTGAGCCGGCAGCGCAGCCAGCAGCAGCCGGATGCGCCCTGACACAGTGTCAAACGGGCGGAGGGCCTTCGCGCATAACCCGCGCGTCAAGCAAACCGACCGACGTTTTCCAAACCTGCAGCAGGTTGCCGTTGCGGTTTGCCGGGTGCTCAAAGCGTCCGATAACCGCGTTGGGTGTCTCGTCTTGTTGCTTCCTCTGCCACGCTCCGCCCGTTTCAGCGCAGCTTGCAGCAAAGGCCGTTTTCTTCGCAACGGCCAAGAGACGATGTTCCGTTCGCCCTAACCTGATACCCGCGCGATATCTTTTCGATACCTGCCTGATACCTGGGTCACATCCGGAAGAAGCCGGATTTAAGTCCGGACCTCACCGTCTCTCGCCGATAAAATTCTTGATCGCCAAAAATCCGTTACCGTGTCGACGATCGACTCGACCGAACGCGCCTGTGGGCACCGTCCCTGCCGTGCGATATCGTCGTGCGTGCAACTAGTTACTCCGTTTTCCGGGTGAGCAACTGGCCCTGGGCGCAAGTAAAATAAGGGTTTATCGCTTGCACCTGTACAGTCTGACAACCTCCGGCCAGCTCAGTGGCTTTTTCCAGACTGCCCGCAAATTATATTCAGAATGAATGAGTTAGGCAAAACATCCCATAAAAAGGTCGCAAGCGAACAGGTCTCCATTATCGAGATCGACGAAAATGCGGCAGGTCAACGTATCGACAATTTTTTACTCCGCGTCTGTAAAGGCGTGCCGAAAAGTCACATTTACCGAATTTTGCGCAGCGGGGAAGTGCGCGTAAACAAGGGCCGTATCGACGCCGCTTACCGGCTGGAAATGGGCGATCTTGTTCGCGTCCCGCCTATTCGTACCGCGCAACTGGATGAAACGTCGGTTTCATCGAATGCGCCCGCAGCCGAATTCCCCATACTATTTGAAGACGATCATCTGGTCGTGATCGATAAACCTGCCGGTGTCGCCGTTCATGGCGGCAGCGGCGTGGCGTTTGGCGTCATCGAACAATTGCGCAACGCGCGCCCGCAGGCAAAATTCCTCGAATTGGTGCATCAGCTGGATCGCGAGACGTCAGGCGTGTTGATGCTCGCGAAAAAACGCTCGGCATTGATCAACGTGCATGAGCAGATGCGCGAGAACCTTATCGATAAACGCTACCAGGCCGTTGGTTACGGCGACTGGCTGGCGGGTTGGGGCCGCAGGCGGATCGTGAAGGAGCCGCTGCACAAGTACCTGACGCCCGAGGGCGAGCGCCGCGTGCGGGTCCAGGACGATGGTCTCGCGTCGCATACCGTGTTCAACCTGATCGAGCGTTTCAGTGAGTACGCGTGGGTCGAGGCGGAACTGAAGACGGGTCGTACGCATCAGATTCGTGTGCACATGGCGCGTATCGGCCTGCCGATCGCCGGTGACACCAAATACGGCGACTTTGCGCTAAACAAGAATCTGGTGCGCACCGACGCCAATCCGTCGCTCAAACGCATGTTTCTGCACGCTTTCCGGCTGAAACTTGTGCATCCGGCGACGGGCGAGACGCTTCAGGTCGAAGCGCCGCTGCCTGCCGAATGCCGACGCTTCATCGAACAACTCAAACAGAATTTTAAATTCTAGCAGGCTGTTGAAATTGGGTCCAGTGTAAGCGGGGTTTGAGGGACAAGTTACGGATATTTTTCTACGATTCTCTGTTAATAAAGAATCCTTTCTGTTAACGTCGATGCAAGATTAGTTTATATACGGTCAAGCTGGAGGAAAGGGGGGGGG